>JBFJUC010000501.1:0-1504 GCA_041624875.1 Alcanivorax sp. | reverse complement strand
TATTGGCGAATTCCCTGGCGAGGTCATAGCCGCTGGCTTCTTGGTCTTGCAGTAGGACAAGAATAGCGTGGCGCAGTGACACGGCTGACTCCTCGGTTCGTTATTCGTGGTACTAGAGGGATAGTAGAGAGCCGCTTGAGCGCTGCGCAATCCGTTGTATAAGCACTTTTGTAAAAACTTAGTGACGTTCCTTCCGCTCCCGGTACGAGCGTAAGTGTTTGTTATCAAATCGTTTTATTTCCGAAGCGGAATGATACCCGGCCGCCGCCTGGCGGCGCCGGGGCGGCCGTTGGCCTAGCGGGTGATTTGCATGGAGCGGTAGTACACGGCGGACTGCAGGAACTGTTCGTCGTTGAGATTCGGGATCACTTTATTGATCACGCCGTAGCTGGCCCGGCGGGTGGTGTCGACCCCCACATCGGCGACCTTGCGCAGAATCGGGCCGAAGCCGAGCAGCGCGATGGGTTTGTTGAAATACCATTTGAGGGCTTCGTCGGTGACGCCACGCAGGTAGGCGATCATCTCGTCACGGGCGGCGGCGGTGGTGGTGCCGTCCTCGGCCATCTCGGCGAGGCCGCGCCCCCGGGCGGCGAGCGCATCGTCGATGGGGAAGGCCACGTACCAATAGGCCTGGTCCGGGCCCGGGAAGCGGATCTCATCCATGTATTCGGCGGCGGCTTTGTTTTGTTCCAGGTCCATTTTGCGGGCGCTGCGGCCGATCACCAGGCGAGTGGCCTTGGAAATGGTGTCCGAGGCCACCTGCACCAGGCGCTTCTGGGTGCCACTGAGGCCGGACATGGCGGCCGGTTGCAGGAAGAAGGCGTCCAGGGCCTCGTCGATGAAGGTGGTCATGATCTTTTCCACCACCTTGGGCTCGGGTTTGCTGGCGCCGTCGCGCATGCGCTGGATAAAGCCGTCGGTGCTCTGGTGCAGGTCGTCGCTGGAGCGGAAGGCCACGTAAGTTGTTGTCATTGTCTCTCTCTGTGCGGGGAGTTTGCGGAATCATAACCACCGTTGCCCCCGCGGGCGCAAGTGGGCCGATTTTCCGAGGTGGCCTCTTTCCTTTAGGTTGCGAATGCCGGATGATGCGCCCCCTGAACAGAGGAGTACGCCGATGCTGACGGTGGTCACGCCGGATGCGGAGCAAGTCACGCGCTGGCTGGAACAGGCCAATATCCAACATTACATCTGCGACCAGTGCCATGGCCTGCATCTTTCCGAGCTGCAGGGCCGGGAAGGGGTGGTGGACGCGCGTCTGTTCGTGGAAGAAGACGGGGTGTTGTTCTCCACCGAGTTGGAAGTCAGGCCGGCGGCGTTGTTCACCGTGCAGGCGGACCTCACCCGGCTGAATATGGATTACCCCTCGCTGAAGCTGTTCCTGGATGTGAACGACGACTCCATGCCGCGGCTGGTCGCCTGCGATCTGCTGCTGGGCCGCCGTGGCGTCACCTTCGATCAGTTTCTGTAGTTCGTGCAGGCGACGCTGGACGCCACCGTGCAACTG
>JBFJUC010000500.1:0-1511 GCA_041624875.1 Alcanivorax sp. | reverse complement strand
TCCATCACGTAACGCAGCTCCGCGCGCAGGCCCATGGAACCCCAGATCTCGCGGAAGTGCAGACCGGCGCCGGCGTTCAGGTAGCCGTTGGTGTCGGTGCCGGCGGTGGAATCGGTGTAGACACCGCCGCCGCCCACCAGCAGGTAAGGCGACGGCCCTTCGCGGTACATATAGCGCAGCGCGTCGGCGCCCACCCCGTACTGCCAGTGCTGCCCGGAGCCCCGGTTGCGCTGCAGGGAATTACCGAAGCCGTTCCACTCCAGATCCCATTTTTCACTGATCTGACGGCCCAGGCCGAAGCGGATGCCGGCGCCGTAATCGACGTCGAAACGGTCCGAATCCTCGATCACGTAAATGCCCATGGCGGACGCGTTCCAGCCCTGCGGGTCGGTACGTTCCTCGGCCAGCGCCGGCGCGCAGGCAACAGCGGCGGCCAGCGCGGCGGCGGCGCGGCTCTTATTGATCACGGATACCATCGTTTCCCTCTTATCCCCATTGACGATGAAGCGCAGCCTAGAGGGTTTCACTTTCCTGTTCCAGACGCTGCACGGCGTTGCTTATAAGCATTTTTGTAACTCGCCGGCGGTCTTTCCAGAGGTCGCGTTGTACCGGCACCGCCGGTATCCTGCCTGTTCTTCGAGCCGACCAGGAGTCCCCCATCGAGACCCTGCAAGCGTCCCTGACTCTGAGCCTGCTGGCGTTCGCCGTCTGCGTGGCGGTGATCGCCACCGCCGGCGTCAGGATCACCGCGGTGGTGGACGAGCTGGCGGACCGCACCCGGGCCGGCGAAGCGCTGGCCGGCGCGGTGTTACTGGGCGCCACCACCTCGTTGTCCGGCAGCGTGCTGTCGGTGACCGCCGCCTGGAAAGGCCACGCCGATCTCGCCCTGAGTAACGCCCTGGGCGGCATCGCGGTGCAGACCGCGTTCCTGGCGGTGGCCGACATCGCCTACCGGCGCGCCAACCTGGAACACGCCGCCGCCTCCGCCGCCAACCTGATGCAGGGCGCGCTGCTGATCACGCTGATGGCGATTATCCTGGTGGGCGCCTTTTCGCCGCCGGTGAGTGTGTTCGGCATCCATCCCGCCACCCCCGCGCTGCTGGCGATTTATATATACGGCCTGCATCTGGTGCAGCGGGTGCGCGACGAGCCCATGTGGCGGCCGGCCCGTACCCGCGAAACCCGCGAGGACGTGCCCGAAGAGGACAACCTGCGCCTGTCGCTGAGCCGCCTGCTGCTGGCGTTCGTGGGCCTGGCCGCCCTGCTCGGCCTGTCCGGCTTCGTGCTGGAAGCCGCCGCCAGCGGCGTCGCCCGGCACACCGGCCTGCAGCAAACCACCGTGGGCCTGCTGCTCACCGCCACCGCCACGTCACTGCCGGAGCTGGTGACCTCGGTGGCGGCGGTGCGGCGCGGCGCCCTGACCCTGGCGGTGGGCGGCATTATCGGCGGCAACGCCTTCGACACCCTGTTCACCGCCGCCTCGGATATCGCCTACCGGGACGGCGCCATCT
>JBFJUC010000499.1:0-1511 GCA_041624875.1 Alcanivorax sp. | reverse complement strand
GCAATGGTGGTGCCTGGAGGGACCTATTTGGCCAGGGATGGCCAAATGAGAGCGCCCATGGAGGGCTTGAGCGATCCCGGAAGGCACCACCATTGCCCCGCGTCCCGGATACGGAGCTCCGAACATCTGGACACCAGTCCCTCTACGGGCTGCCTTTGAGGCAGCGGAAGATGACGAACTTGGCGTTGCGGGCCACGGTCTCGACGCGCGGGAACAGCTTGCCCAGCGGGCGCTGGTAGCCGAGATGCTGATTGGCGACCACCTGCAGTTCGCCGCCGGGGACAAGCCGCCGGGTGGCCTGGCGAAACAGGTCGCGCGCGACCCGGTCGTCCACCGCGTGGCCTCGATGGAACGGCGGGTTGAGCAGAATCAGATCGAAGTGTTTGTCCACGCCTTCCAGGCCGTTTCCGAGGTGGAAGTGGTGGCGCTGCGGTTGCCGGTCGTGGTCGGCCGCATTGGTGCGGGCGCTTTCCACCGCCAGGAAGGACACGTCGCAGAAGGTAACCCGTGCCGCCGGGTTGTCCGCCGCCAGGCTCAGCCCCAGCACGCCGTTGCCGCAGCCCAGGTCGGCGACCTCGCCGCTGACGTCGCAGGGCAGATGCTCGAGCAGAAAGCGGGCACCGACATCCAGGTGCCGGCGGCCGAACACGCCGGGCCCGGCCTGCAGCGTCCAACCACGTTCTGGAACGGCGACGCGGGCCGGTTCCGGCGCCTCGTGCAGGGCGGCGCCCGGCGCTTCGGCGGAGAACAGCCGCGCTTTTTTCCAACCCAGCCCCGCCCGGCCGTTGCCGAGCCAGTGCTTGAGCAGCGGCACCAGTTGCGTGGGCAGATGCTTGTCCATACCCGCGAGCCACACCGGGGTGCCCGCCGGCAGACTGCCCGCCAGCCAGGCGAGCTGCGCTTCCAGCAGCGACACTGCCTTGGGCAGCCTCAACAGCACCTGATCCGGGGCCGCGGGCGGCGGTTGCCAGGGCCACAGCCAGGCATCGCCGGGGTCCACGCGGTGGTTATCCTCGGCGTTGGCGCCGGCGGCGCGCCAACACAGCCAGTCGTCGCCAGCGCTCCAGGCCGGGCCGGACGCTGCGGCGGTGAGCCAGAGGGCACCGCATTGATCGTTCACTACCAGCGTGGACGGGCCGCGCCGATGCGCCTCCAGTTGTTTGAGCAGATAGCGGTCGGCGGCATCGAACGGCAGCAAGGGGTCGCCGCGTCGGTGCGGCCAGCGTTTGAGGGCCAGTGGGCCCAGAGTGGCTTCGGCCATAATCAGTGTGGGAGCAGGCTCAGGAAGGCCGCATTGTGCCCGTGGCCCCAGGCTTTGGCCAGAATATGCGCAACCGGCACATCCACCGGGTTAAAACGGTGGCATTCTGAAATTTCGCTGCTAGAATACGCCGCACATTCGGAGTATAGCTCAGCCTGGTAGAGCACTACGTTCGGGACGTAGGGGTCGCAGGTTCGAATCCTGCTACTCCGACCAAATTAAAAAAGCCGACCCTCGGGTCGGCTTTTTT
>JBFJUC010000498.1:0-1513 GCA_041624875.1 Alcanivorax sp. | reverse complement strand
CGAGGGCTGAGGCGCGGCAGGGCCGAGGCACGGTATCGGCGGCTGTGCCGGTTTGTTGCGGCCCCGCCTGCCATGTCATACACTCCGCCCGCCGTTGAAAGCAATTCCGCGCAAGCGGTTCCGTACCCAGTGAGCTTCGAGCCCCTCTTCTGCCCCGTCGGTGCGGGTCTGCCCGCCAGCGATCCGTCGCGCGGGCCTTACGAGGGGTATGCCGCGGCCGGCGCGCCGGCGCCGGGCGGGCCTGAAGGCCATCTCCCAGGAGGGACCCCCGCATGAGCGTTGCCGAGGTACATCCGGCGGCCGACGAGCACCACGGCCACGCCGAGGAGTCGTTCTGGACCCGATACGTCTTCTCCCAGGACCACAAGGTGATCGGCATCCAGTACGCGATCACCTCGCTGTTCTTCTTGCTGTTCGGCTTCGGCCTGATGCTGATGATGCGCTGGCAGCTCGCCTACCCGGGCAAGCCGCTGGCGATCGTGCCGTCGATCGGCGTGCTGGGGGTGGTGTGGGTGGTGTTCGCCGTGCTGATGGCGCTCGACCTGACGCTGCTGCGAAAACGGGCCAAGGGCTGGGCGCTGCGCTCGATCCTGCTGCTGGCGGCGCCGGTGCTGGTGGTGCTGACCCTGGCGGCGGCGATCGTCAACGAGACCAACGCTCCCGGCGGCATCATGCTGCCGGAGTTCTACAACCAGCTCGGCGCCATGCACGGCACCATCATGGTCTTCCTGGCCATCGTGCCGCTGGCGGTGGGCGCCTTCGGCAACTACGTGGTGCCGCTCCAGATCGGCGCCCCGGACATGGCGTTCCCCAAGCTCAACATGGCGAGCTACTGGTGCTACCTGCCGGGCGGCCTGGTGATGCTGGCCAGCTTCTTCGTTCCGGGCGGCGCCGCCAACTCGGGCTGGACCTCCTATCCGCCGCTGTCCAACATCGCCACCGAGGGCCAGACCTGGTGGCTGATGGGGATGGTGCTGCTGATCACCTCGTCGCTGCTGGGCTCGGTCAACTTCATCACCACCATCTTCCAGCTGCGCGCCAAGGGGCTGAGCTTCATGCGGCTGCCGTTCTTCGTCTGGACGCAGCTGGTGACGGCCTTCCTGCTGCTGCTGGCGTTTCCACCGCTCGAGGCGGCGGCGTTCATGCAGCTCATGGACCGGGTGGCGGACACCAGCTTCTTCATGCCCTCCGGGCTGGTGGTGAGCGGCGAGGTGGTCGACATCGCCGGCGGCGGCAGCCCGCTGCTCTGGCAGCACCTGTTCTGGTTCCTTGCCCACCCCGAGGTGTACGTGCTGATCCTGCCGGCGATGGGAATCGTCGCCGAGGTCATCGCCAACAACACCCGCAAGCCGCTGTGGGGCTACAAGGCGATGGTCTACTCGCTGATCTTCCTCGGCTTCATGTCCTTCATCGTCTGGGCCCACCACATGTTCATCACCGGGATGGGCACGGCGATGTCCACGTTCTTCCAGACCACGACGATGATCATCTCGATCCCCTCCGTGGTCATCCT
>JBFJUC010000497.1:0-1513 GCA_041624875.1 Alcanivorax sp. | reverse complement strand
CCAGACCTACAACGGCCCCTGGGAGGACGTCAGCGAAGACGTGGAGAAGTACAACGGCCTGCTTCGCTATGGCTGGAACCAGGGCGATACCCGCTACACCACCACGGTGATGGGCTACAGCAACCGCTGGAACAGCGCCGATCAGATTCCCCGGCGCGCGGTGCGCTCCGGCCTGATTGACGAGCTCGGCTCCCTGGATGAGGACGCCGGTGGCGAGAGCGAGCGTTATTCCCTGTCGCTGTCCTGGAGCAACCCGCGCCAGCAGGGCACGATTTACGCCATCGACTACGGGCTCAACCTTTGGTCCAACTTCACCTACTTCCTGGACGATCCGGTCAACGGCGACGAATTCGAGCAGGTGGATGAGCGCGGCGTCTACGGCGGTGAGGTGTCGTTCAATAACGATCTGCGCCTGGCCGGCATGCCGGTGACCGGCCGCTGGGGGCTCAGCCTGCGGCACGACGACATCCGCGATGTGGGCCTGTTCAGCAGCGCCGGGCGGCAACGTATCGGCACGGTGCGCCGCGATGAGGTGTCGCAAACCGCCGCCGGTGTGTTCGGCAGTCTGGAGTTTCAGCTCGCCGAGCGCTGGCGGGCCACCGCCGGGCTTCGCTATGACCACTACTATTTCGATGTGAACGACCGCGCTGGCATCAACGAAAACGGCGTCGATCTGTCCGCCAATTCCGGCAATGCGGACGACGGCATCGTCAGCCCCAAATTCAGTCTGGTGTGGCTGGCCAGCGAACAGGCCGAGTATTACCTCTCCAGTGGTTTCGGCTTCCACAGTAACGACGCCCGGGGCACCACCATTGAAGTGGACCCGCTGGACGGTTCGGCGGCGGAAAAGGTGGACCCGCTGGTGCGCTCGCGCGGCGAGGAACTGGGTGCGCGTTTCTACCCGGCACGGAATCTGGAGATGGCGCTGGCGTTATGGCAGCTGCGGCTGGATTCGGAGCTGCTGTTCGTGGGCGACGCGGGCAACACCGAGGCCGGGCGGCCGAGCCTGCGGCGCGGGGTGGAGTTCAATGTGTTCTATAACCCCACCGATTGGCTGTCCCTGGACCTGGAACTGGCGGCCACCCGTGCCCGCTACCGGGATGATGAACCCGGAGAGGGGGACTATGTGGAAGGCGCGCCCGATCGCGTGATCGGCGCCGGCGCCCACTACCATAGCGGCCACTGGTTCGGCGGTTACCGTATTCGCCATCTGGGCCCGAGGCCGCTGGATTCATTCTCGGATCAGGAGTCGTCCAGCACCACCATTCAGAACGTCAAGGCGGGTTGGCGTGGCGGCGATTGGGAGCTGGCGGTGGAGGTGCTGAATCTGGCCGATTCCGGCGACCACGATATCGATTACTTCTACGCGTCCCGCCTGCAGGGCGAGCCGGCGGCGGGCGTGGAGGATCTGCACTACCACCCGATTCTGCCGCGCACCTGGCGGCTGAGCGTGCAGCGCGCGTTCTGAACCCCGGGCCTGAAACGCAAAACGCCCCGGCGATCACCGGGGCGT
>JBFJUC010000496.1:0-1521 GCA_041624875.1 Alcanivorax sp. | reverse complement strand
GCTCAGGCGGCCCCTTCCGCGCGCCGGAATACCGGTTTGGTGTCGGTGGAGGCCGCCTTGTCGTAGCGGTAGCCGGCAACGCGAAATCTGTTCAGCTGCGCCGGTGTTTCAATCCCTTTTTGCAGAATCCAGGCGGCCATCAGGCCGCGCGCCTTCTTGGCGTAGAAGCTGATCACCTTGTATGTGCCGTTTTTTTCATCCTGGAACACGGGCTCGATGACCGGACCGGGCAGCTGGTCGGTGCGCACCGATTTGAAATACTCGTTGGACGCCAGGTTGATCAGCACCTCGGTGCCGGCGGCCTTCATGTCCTTTTTCAGCTGCCCGGTGATTCTGTCACCCCAGAACTGGTAGAGATCCTTACCGCGCTCGTTATCCAGGCGAATCCCCATTTCCAGCCGATAGGGTTGCATCAGATCCAACGGCCGCAGCACGCCATACAGCCCGCTGAGAATGCGCAGACGGCTCTGCGCCGCCTTCAGATCGTCGCCATCGAAGCGGCTCACGTCCAGGCCGGTGTACACATCGCCCTTGAAAGCGAACAATGCGGGACGGGCGTTGTGTTTATCGAACGGTCGCGACCATTGGGCGAACCGTTCCACATTGAGGTGAGCGATCTTGTCGCTGACCTTCATCAGGCTGGCCAGATCCGCCGGCGACAGCTTTCGCGCACGCTCCACCAGCTCGGCGCTGTGTTCCAGCAGGCGCGGTTGGGTGGCGCGCAGCGCCGGCAACGGCGAGTCGTAATCCAGCGTTTTGGCCGGCGATACCACGATCAGCATGCGGTTCTCCTTTACAAGATGCAGCCCCGATTATAAGAACACCGTCGAGAGAAGAAACAGGCTTTATACTATGGGCCCCTTGGCGAGATGCTATCGTACCCTCAACCGAACCGGGGAGTGATCCAGAGCCATGCGTTTTTTGTTGGTGTTAACCGTGACCGTCGCCGTTGTCGTACTGCTTTGGGGCAGTTGGCAAGCCGGCCGAAAGCCTTTTTATCTGGTGCTCGCCGGCGTCGCGGTCGCCGGCGCTATCTTCCTCGGTGCGATGCTGTTCACGGATCAGGAACGCCGTGTCCCCACCGATCCGGAAACGGTGGGAACCAGCATCACCAGCGTGCATGAAACCGAGACCACCTTTCGTTTGCGCGGGGAGATCATCAATCGCGGCGAAAACGCGGTGGCCCGCACTGAAGTCATGGCGGAAGCACTGAGCTGCCCGCCGGCGAAAGCCTGTGAGGTGTTGTTCGGCGAGCGCCTGACGCTGTCCATGCACATTCCCGCCGGCGGTCGCTACCCGCTCAACCTGTCCGTGCCCCGCCCCGACCGGGATATCCAGGCCGAACGCTGGCGCGCCCGCGTGTTGCGGGTGGAAGCCTACGACCACTAGGCAATCGCCGACTAAATGGTCACAATGCCGGCTCCTCGAAGCACAGCAACGGCTGTAGGAGAGATAATGGCAGCGCTCATTCCTGGCCACCCTACCCCAATCGCACCCAACGCCTGGCGGGTACTCGGCCGC
>JBFJUC010000495.1:0-1527 GCA_041624875.1 Alcanivorax sp. | reverse complement strand
CCTGGAAGCGGTGCGGGTGATCGTAGCCGGAGACTAGAATGAGTTATTTGCCCTGTGTGGAAATCGAGCAGCAACAACCCGCCGTGGCCAGCGTGATCTGGCTGCACGGCCTGGGCGCCAGCGGCCACGACTTCGAGCCGGTGGTGCCGGAATTGGGTCTGCCGGCGGACCTGCCGACCCGCTTCGTGTTCCCCCACGCGCCGCAAATTCCGGTGACCATCAACGGCGGCATGGTGATGCCGGCCTGGTACGACATTATCGGGCTGGGCGGCGAAGGCCCCACCGATGTCGACGGCATCCGCCGTTCCGCAGACCAGATCGACGCCCTGATCGAGCGGGAAATCGAACGCGGCGTGCCCAGCGAGCGCATCGTGATCGCCGGCTTTTCCCAGGGCGGCGCGGTGGCCTACGAAGTGGCCCTGCGCCACCCGAAGACGCTGGCCGGCCTGATGGCGCTGTCCACCTATTTCGCCACCCAGGACAGTGTCGCCCTGAGCGACGCCAACCAGGGGCTGCCGGTGTTCATCGCCCACGGCCAGTTCGACCCCATGGTGCCCGAAGCCGGTGGCAGCCAGGCCGCCCAGGCCTTGGAAGGCAAGGGCTATCAACCGGCCTACAAAACCTACCCCATGGAACACGCCGTCTGCCTGGAGGAAATCCAGGACATCGCCGCGTTTCTGAAACAAACGCTGGCCTGAAACGCCGTCTTGCAGGATCGGGCAAGCGGGGCGGAGGATCGTTCATGGCGTGTACACGCTCCGTGCGTCACCATGATTGACGTTTCAACCTGACAACGGGAGAGCAACGCCATGAGCGAGATCAAAGCCTACGGCGCGCAAAGCGCGGAATCCGGCGTCCATCCGATGACCATCGAACGCCGCGCCACGCGGCCGGACGATGTAGCGATCGAGATCGACTACTGCGGCGTCTGCCACACCGATATCCATTTCGCCGAAAACGATTGGGGCCGCACCCTGTACCCGGTGGTGCCCGGTCATGAAATTATTGGCCGGGTCACCGCCGTGGGCGACGACGTCAGCGGCTTCAAGGTCGGCGACGTGGTGGGCGTCGGCTGCATGGTGGATTCCTGCCGCCATTGCGACGCCTGCGAAGACGGTTTGGAACAGTACTGCCTGGAAGGCATGACCGGCACCTACAACGGTCGTGACCGCCACGACAAGAGCGTTACCTTCGGTGGCTACTCCGAATCCGTGGTGGTCAGCGAGCGCTTCGTGGTGCGGGTGCCGGAAAAACTGGACCCGGCCGCCGCCGCGCCGATTCTGTGCGCCGGCATCACCACCTACTCACCGCTGCGCCACTACGGCGTCAAAGCCGGCGATAAAGTAGGCGTGGTGGGCATGGGCGGCCTCGGCCACATGGGCGTCAAGTTCGCCAAGGCGCTGGGCGCGGAGGTGACCCTGTTCACCCGCTCGGAAAGCAAGGTGGGCGAGGCGAAGAAACAGGGCGCCGACCACGTAGTGGTATCCACCGACGCGGACCAGATGGCGGCGACCACCGGCAAGTTGG
>JBFJUC010000494.1:0-1528 GCA_041624875.1 Alcanivorax sp. | reverse complement strand
GTCTTCGGCCCCGTACTGCAGGGATAGGAAAATATCCTGGGGGTCGCCGGCGCTACCGGCCACGCCGTTGCCGTTCAGATCACCGATTTCCGGCCGGGTGCCTTCCGGGGTCAGTACCAGGCCGAGCAGGAAGTTCTGCACCAGCCCGGCGGGGTGGTTGAACAGGTAGGGCAGTTCGCAGCCGTGGCAGCTTTGTAGCCCCATCTGTTCCCAGCCGTCCGGCACCCGAGTGAATTTATAGACGTATTGATCGGATTGATAATCCTGGGAACGTTGTTCCAGCCACACCGGCAGCGCGCCGCGCAGGCTGGTGTAGTCGCCGGCGGTGACGCCCGCCATCAGCGGCACGTCGCTGGGCATGCCGTCGAGCACGTTCTGATAGTAGGTTTTCGGCTGGTAATAATAATCCGCGTTGGGCCGATAGGTCTGGCGCGGAATATCGTTGGCGGAGTCGGCGTCGGTGAAGGCCGTCCAAGGCAGTTGCCGGGCTTCCTCCAGCGAGTCCACGCCGACCCGGTCGAACAGGGCGGTACCGATGGCTTCGGATTCCGCCAGGGAGTCCGCCGGCACGCTGTCGGTGTCGATGGGCGCGAAGCCGCTCATCACGATCGCTTTGTGGAACAGCCCGGCGGCTTGTGGCGAGTTCATCAGCGAGTACGTTTTGCCGCCGCCGCCGGATTGACCGAAGATCGTCACGTTGTCGGCGTTACCGCCGAAGGCGGCGATGTTGTCGCGCACCCATTCCAGGGCCATCACCAGATCCATCTGGCCGTAGTTGCCGGAGCCGCCGTAGCCGCTTTCCTCGCTGAGTTCCGGGTGGGCGATGTAGCCGAACGGGCCCAGGCGGTGGTTGACGGTGACCAGCACCACGCCCTTGGTGGTGAGGCTGTCCGGGTTGTTGTACTGCTCGGAATTGGCGGACAGGATCGCGAACGAACCGCCGTGGAACCACACCATCACCGGCAGGTTGTCGGCGTCCTTGGGCGCGGTCACGTTGAGGTACAACGAGTCTTCGCTCATGCCGCCTTCGTTGATGCTTTCCAGCGCCCGGTCCTGGGCGGACTGGTCCGCCCACTCCACCGCGTCACGCACACCGCTCCAGGGCTCCGGCGCCACCGGCGGGCGCCAGCGCAGCTCGCCCAGTGGCGGCTTGGCGTAGGGGATGCCCAGGAATTGCCAGGTGGTGTCGTTGGCTTCGAAGCCGCGCAGTTCGCCGCCGGTGGTGCGGACCACCGCACGCGCGCCGGTGGACCGGCCGAAGTGCGCCAGCGCGTCGGCCGCCTCACGGACCCGGCGGGCTCGCGGGTCGGTGTCGTTAAACAGCGCGTCGTCCTCCAGCGCCGTCATTAGCGGCGCCAAGCTGGTACGGAAGCTGTCTGTGGGCTGATCGAAATCAATGCCCGCCGCGTTCTCCGAGACCAGGTCGCGAATGGCCTCGGTGATCTGGATGCCGTTGTTGAGGTTGCCGTCCTGATCCAGCGTTTGCAGTAAAACCAGCTTCTTGCTGACGCTGTCGTCCTCGGCGGTG
>JBFJUC010000493.1:0-1531 GCA_041624875.1 Alcanivorax sp. | reverse complement strand
TGATCGCCTTCGGGCGCGGCCACTGGCTGGGCGTGGGCCTGGGCAACAGCGTGCAGAAGCTGTTCTACCTGCCCGAAGCACACACCGACTTCGTGTTCGCGGTGCTCGCCGAGGAGTGGGGCCTGATCGGCACCCTGGCGATGATCGTCGGTTTCGGCGTGCTCGGCTGGCGCCTGTTCGTAATCGGGCGCGGCTTGGAGCAGCGCGGCTTTCTTTATCACGCCTATCTGGTGTACGGCACCGCGTTGGTGCTGTGCGCCCAGGCGTTCATCAATGTGGGTGTGAACATGGGCGTGCTGCCCACCAAGGGGCTGACGCTGCCGTTCGTAAGCTACGGCGGCTCCTCGCTGCTGATCTGCTCGGTGATGATCGCGCTGGTACTGCGCGCCAGCACCGAGCAATCGCGGCTGCAGGCCCGCGGGAGGAGCAAACGATGAGCGCCACGGTCCTGATCATGGCCGGCGGCACCGGCGGCCACGTGTTCCCCGCCCTGGCGGTGGCCCGGCAACTGCAGGACGCCGGCTACCGGGTGCTGTGGTTGGGCGCCGAAGGCGGCATGGAAACCGGCCTGGTGGAGCGCCACGGGTTTGAGATCGTCAGCCTGGCGGTGGGGCGTCTGCGCGGCGGCGGCATCAAGCGCAAGCTGCTTGGCCCGCTGCAGTTGCTGCGCGCCATGTGGCAGGCGGTTGCCGTGATTCGCCGCGAGCGGCCGGTGCTGGCGGTGGGCTTCGGCGGCTTCGTCAGCGCCCCGGGTGGCCTGGCCGCCCGGCTGTGCGGCCTGCCGCTGGTGATCCACGAACAGAACGCCGCCCCCGGCCTCACCAACCGTTTGCTGTCGCGCTTCGCCACCGAAACCCTGGAAGGCTTCGAAGGCACGCTGCCCGGTGGCATCTGGGTGGGCAACCCGGTGCGCCGCGAGATCGCCGATCTGACCGACCCGGCGGAGCGCTACGGCCTGCGCCAGGGCCCGCTGCGGATTCTGGTGCTGGGTGGCAGCCAGGGCGCTTTGGCCCTCAACCAGGATCTGCCGGAGCTGCTGCTGGCGTCCCTGGGCGCCAATCTGCAGCTGCGTCACCAGTGCGGCGCCGGCCGCACCGGCGAAGCGGAGCCGGTGTACCAGGCGCTGGGCCTGGACGCCCAGGTCAGTGAATTTATCGACGACATGGCCGAGGCCTACGCCTGGGCGGATCTGGTGGTGTGCCGCGCCGGCGCCCTGACCGTGGCGGAAGTGGCCGCCGCCGGCGTGGCGGCGCTGTTCGTGCCGCTGCCCAGCGCGGTGGACGACCACCAGACGCTGAACGCCCGCTGGCTGGTGGATCGAGGCGCCGCGCTGATGCTGCCGCAGGCGGAAATGAACGCCGGTGCCCTGGCGCGCAGCCTGGCCGGAATGATGGAACGGGACGCCCTGGCGCAGATCGCCGGGCGTGCCCGCCAGCTGGCGGTGCCCGACAGCGCCGCCCGGGTGGCGAAACTATGCGAGGAGGTCGCCCATGGCGATTAAACATACCGTGCCTGAAATGCGGCGGATTCG
>JBFJUC010000492.1:0-1541 GCA_041624875.1 Alcanivorax sp. | reverse complement strand
TACTCCTCCCGGGTGTCCGGGTGCAGAAACACGGGGAAGTCGTTACCCACCGGTTTAAAACCCTGGTCCACCAGTTGTTGCGGCGTGGCGCCGACCACCACCCAGTCTCTTTCCTTGACCGGCAGCCCGAGTAGTTGATCGCGCACGGCGCCGCCTACCAGATAAATGTCCATATTGTCGTTACCAACCCTTTAACGCAGAATGGTTACATGTCTGTTTTTATTAGCAAACCGGGAAAGGCATTTCGGCTGAGCGCTGTCCGCCGCCCGCATGCATGGTGCGTGCGTGGCTCGCCGCCGTGTGCCTGACCGGTTTGTACCGACCCAGGCCGCGGTGCTGTTAAGCCCGCGGCTTTTTTGTTTCCGGAACCTTATTCCAGGTCGGTGGGCTCCTTAGTGAACGCATTTTCACTGGGGCGCCCCCGAGGTACAAGTTTTACGAATGGATAAACACCATGAATACCCTGGCCGCCTATTTGATCGTGATCGCCGTTTGGGCGACCACGCCATTGGGCATTAAGTGGAGTGGCGAGGCGCTGCCGGCGTTCGCCGCCGCCGGTTCGCGGATGGCCATCGCTGCCGCCCTGGGGTTGCTGTGGCTGGCGGCGCGGCGTCAGGGGCTGCCCCTGCACCGCCGCGCCTTGTCCAGCTACGCGGCGGCGCTGCCGGGTATCTTCGGGGCCATGGGGTGCAGCTACATGGCGGCGCGGGACTTGCCGTCCGGGTTGATTTCGGTGGTGTTCGGGCTGGCGCCGCTGATCTCCGGGTTGATGATGCAGGGGCTGCCCGGCGGCGCCCGGTTCAACGGCTGGCACTGGCTGGCCTGCCTGCTGGGCCTGGCCGGCCTGGCGCTGGTGTTCGGTGACAGCTTCGCGCTGTTGTTCCAGGACGGTGCCGCGTTGGTCGGCGACGACGCGCGTCGCGGGCGCGGGCTGCTGTGGATTCTCAGCGCGGTGACCCTGTTCGCCGCATCCGGCATCGCGGTGCAGCGGGTCGGCGCGGGATTGGCGCCGATGCAGCAGACCGTGGGCGGCCTGCTGTTTTCCCTGCCGCTGTACGCCCTGGCCATGCTGCTCAGCGGTCAGGGGGTCGATTACAGCGGCGACCAGCGCGGATTGGGCGCGATCGTCTATCTGGCGGTGTTCGGGTCTCTGCTGGGTTTCTATTGTTACTTTCAGGTACTGGCCCGGTTGCCTGCCGCCACGGTGGCGCTGGTGACCCTGATCACCCCGGTGCTGGCGCTGCTGCTGGGCGCGGCGCTCAACGATGAACGCCTCGGCATGCAGGTGCTGGCCGGCGCCGCCGTGATCGTCGCGGCCCTGGGTCTGTACCTGCTCGGCGACCGGCGGGTGCGGCGCGGTGTCGTTTCCACCGCCGCCAGCGACGGATAAGATCATTGCGCCCACGACGGCCTCTGAGTAGGGTCACTGGGTCACGACGGGAGAGTGAATCAATGAAAACACGTCTTACAGAATTGCTGGGTACCCGCTACCCGATCATCCAGGGCGGCATGCAGAATGTCGGCTACGCGGAATTGGCGGC
>JBFJUC010000491.1:0-1546 GCA_041624875.1 Alcanivorax sp. | reverse complement strand
CGGGCGCTAAATCACCGTGAACGCCCCCGGCAGGTGCTGCCGCAGGGTGATCAGATTTTCCTCCCGCACGTCCATCTCACCGAAACAGTTGGCCACCGTGCCCGTATAGCGCAGCCCGTCCGCCTGAATCGCCTCGGCGGTGAGCAGCGCATGGCTGATGCAGCCCAGTTTCATGCCCACCACCTGGATCACCGGCAGTTTCAGCTCCACAGCCAGCGCGGACAGCATTTCCCGGTCGTTGAGTGGCACCCGCCAGCCGCCGGCCCCTTCCACCAACACCAGGTCCGCCGGGTGGCTGCTCAGAGCGCCGCGCACATAGCCGGCCAACTGCGAGAGGCTGATACGCCTCCCCTCTTGCCTGGCGGCGATGTGCGGGGCGATGGCCGCTTTCAGCGCCACCGGATTGACTAGATCGTAAGGCAAGGACAGCGACGAGGCGGCCATCAGGTTCAGCGCGTCCTCGTTGCGTGGCCCGTCGGCGGTGTCCTCGCAGCCGGCGGCGATGGGTTTCAGCCCGTAGCAACTCAGGCCCGCTTCCCGGGCCCGCTCCAACAAGCGGCAACTGACCCAGGTCTTGCCCACCTCGGTGTCGGTGCCGGTGATAAAGAACACGCCCTTGAGAACCGGCAGCGGGGGACGTTCAGGGGAAGGGGTATCAGCCATGGGAATCCTTGATTGCCTCGACGAACAGTACGTCCCAGGTGAGCGGCAGCCCGGCCGGCTGGCGGCGCGCCTCGTAGGCGTCGCACAAAGCCCGCCAGGCCGCCTTGCCGGTGAGGCCGGTGGCGCCGCCCTGCACATGGTCGACCCCGGTGGCCTTAAAGGCGCGGACCAGGGTTCTCACGTCCGGATAATGCTCGGTGAACGCCATCCGCCGCCACTGCTGGGGGAACAGCCCCACGCCCTCGAGTGCCCGGCGCCAGTCGGTCTCCGAGGGCAGACGATTCAGACGCGGGCGGCGGTCACCGTCGGCGGCGGCCCAGCTGTCGCGCAACTCGTGCAGCGAGCCGGCCAGCGGCACCGCCAGCAACAGGTGGCCGTTGGGCACCAGTACCCGGGCGGCTTCCGCCATGGCCCGTTCCGGCAGGCACCATTGCAGCGCGAAACTGGAATAGACCAGGCCCAGGCCCTCGTCGGGCAGGGGCAGCCGTTCGGCGTCCGCGCACAGCGGCTGAAAGCCCTCGCCGGTGCGCCCGCGTGCGCGGGCCTCCGCCAGCATCGCCGGCGACAGATCCACGGCCAGCCAGCGGCTCTCCGGCCAGCGGCTCTGCTGACGCCGGGCCAGGGGCGCGGTGGCGCAGCCCAGTTCCAGGGCCCGGCGGTCGGGCAATTCCGCCGGCGCCATATCCAGCAGGCTGAGCGCGCAGGCCAGCTGCAGGCCGGCGTGGGCGTCGTAGCTGGAGGCGGCGCGACCGAACCGGTCGCTGACCGCCGCCTTATCCATCAATGAGCTGGTGTCGGCGATAGAAGTCATAAACGGCCCGGGTAAAGGTATCGGGGGCGGACAGGAACGGCACATGGGCGACCTGCTCGATCAGCGCGGTGT
>JBFJUC010000490.1:0-1559 GCA_041624875.1 Alcanivorax sp. | reverse complement strand
TGGACCCGACCTCCGAGACCGAACCGGGCTACGGAGTAATCCGTTTTGATGGTCTATGGCGCATAAAAAGCCCCGCCGGAGCGGGGCTTTTTCAGTGCCGTGCGCCCGGAGGCGCCGATGCCGGATCAGCTCGCTTGAGCCACCGGGATCTTCACGGTATCCGCCACGTTCTGATATTCGTCCATGCGGTCGAAGTTCAGGTAGCGATAGATTTCACCGGACATGGCGTCGATGGTGCCGGCGTACTCCATGTACTCCTCGGCGGTGGGCAGTCGACCGATCACCGCGGCGATGGCCGCCAGCTCCGCGGAGGCCAGGTACACATCCGCGCCCTGGCCGAGACGGTTGGGGAAGTTCCGGGTGGAGGTGGACACCACCGTGGATTTCGCCGCCACCCGGGCCTGGTTACCCATGCACAGCGAGCAGCCCGGCATTTCCGTACGCGCGCCGGCGCGACCGAAGATGTTGTAGTAACCCTCTTCGGTGAGCTGGTGCTGGTCCATCTTGGTGGGCGGTGCCACCCACAGACGGGTGGTCAGACCTTCCACCTTTTCCAGCAGCTTGCCGGCGGCGCGGAAGTGCCCGATGTTGGTCATGCAGGAGCCGATGAACACTTCGTCGATCTTCGCGCCGGCCACGTCGGACAGCGTTTTCGCGTCGTCCGGGTCGTTCGGGCAGCACAGTACCGGCTCGTTGATCTGATCCATGTCGATCTCGATCACGGTGTGGTACTCGGCGTCCGCGTCGGCGCGCATCAGGCTGGGGTTGGCCAGCCATTCTTCCATGCCCTGGATGCGGCGCTCGAGGGTACGGGCGTCGCCGTAGCCGTTGCCGATCATCCACTTGAGCAGGGTGATGTTGGACTTCAGGTACTCGCTGACGCTGTCCTCGGACAGGGTGATGGTGCAGCCGGCGGCGGAGCGCTCGGCGGAGGCGTCGGACAGTTCGAACGCCTGCTCCACGGTGAGGTCGTCGAGGCCTTCGATTTCCAGCACGCGACCGGAGAAGACGTTCTTCTTACCGGCTTTGGCGACGGTCAGGTGGCCTTCCTTGATCGCCTGCATGGGGATGGCGTGGACCAGGTCACGCAGGGTGACGCCGGGCTGGCGCTTGCCCTTGAAGCGAACCAGCACGGATTCCGGCATGTCCAGCGGCATCACGCCGGTGGCGGCGGCGAAGGCCACCAGGCCGGAGCCCGCGGGGAAGGAGATGCCCATCGGAAAGCGGGTGTGGGAATCGCCACCGGTGCCCACGGTGTCGGGCAGCAGCATGCGGTTCAGCCAGGAGTGGATGATGCCGTCACCCGGGCGCAGGGACACGCCGCCCCGGTTCATGATGAAGTCGGGCAGGGTGTGCTGGGTTTCCACGTCCACCGGCTTGGGGTAAGCGGCGGTGTGACAGAACGACTGCATCACCAGATCCGCCTGGAAGCCCAGGCAAGCCAGGTCTTTCAGCTCGTCGCGGGTCATCGGGCCGGTGGTGTCCTGGGAGCCGACGGTGGTCATCTTCGGCTCGCAGTACATGCCCGGGCGAACGCCTTCCAGGCCGCAGGCCTTGCC
>JBFJUC010000489.1:0-1569 GCA_041624875.1 Alcanivorax sp. | reverse complement strand
TGACCCGTGGCGGTTCCGCTGCAAAGTGAGCCGGGAAATGGTGAGGCCTGGTGGGAGCTGTTTGGGCACGGATGGCCAAACTAACAGCGGCCAGGAGTGAGGCAAGCGTGTTGCGAAGCACTGCTTCGCGCGCCGCCGAACGCCGCCCATCTGTGATGGGAGGCCGGGCCCGCTTGCGGGTATTCACAGCGTTCCCGGAAGGGCACAACACAGACCCGCGACCCCGCTGGAGAAACCACGGTTCCCACTGAAACGTGATACCACCTTTCAGGCCATGCGCTGGCCGGGGGCGCCTTCTCGGATCAGGCTGTCGGCGAGCAGGGCCAGCCAGGCGTCTTCGTCGTCGCCGGCGGACAAGGTCCACAGCCAGCGGCCTTGGGCGTCGAGCCCTTCCAGGGCAGTGACCACCCGGCCAGGCCCGGGCCGGCGCAGCCGCCAGACGCTCGCCACCCGGCCCATATCCAGGGACACCAGCACACCGTTGTGGGCCAGATGGCAGTGGCCTTTCTGCCAGCGCGGCGGCGACCAGGGCGCGCTCAGGCACAGCCGCACACCGTTGTTACCGGTGCACACAGTGAAGGCGCGCTGGCGCTGCCCGGCCAGCGCCAGCAGCGCCGGCACCGTTTCCATGCGCACCGGGCAGGCGAACTTGTCGCGCACCGCCTGGTACAGCACCTGGCGGCGGTCGCCGAGGCCGGCCATCAGGTCGCGGAAACCGTCGTCATCCAGCTGCGACCATTGCCGTTCCAGATCCGCCACCGCCGGCGAGGCGGCACAGCGATCAAGGCGCGGCGGCGGTGCGCCCAACTGGCGCTGATCCGGGTGCAGCATGGCGCAGACCAGTTCCTCGAACGCCAGCCCGCCGGTTTCCGGCGCCACCGCCATCTGTTGAACGGGCGCCCCGTAGCGGTCGAAAAACAGCAAACTGCGCGCCGGCAGGTCGGCTACCGGCGCCAGCACCGCCATCACCGAATGCCACAGCGGCAAGTTCAACTGCTGGCTGAGCCGGCATTGCTCACCGCGGGATTCCAGGCTGGGCTCCTGGTCCAGCAAAGTGGGATAGCGCATCGACTGGGAGACTCGCGCCCCGTCGGCGAAGGTGGTGACCACCAGCGCGCCGAGCCGGTAGAGCCCCTTGAGGATGGCCAGCGGCTCATCCTGCAGGCGCAGTACCCGATCGCCGAGGGCGGCGCGGCAGTGATAAAAGGTGGTGGAAACGTCGTTGGCGGACGCCAGAGTGGTGACCGTCACAGCGGACCTCCTGGGGTAACAGGGTGTGGGCAGCTGGCGTCGGCTGGCGTTCCACAGTCAGGGAGAACGGGGGCCTTCTGTTACTTGGTGAGAATCAACCGGTTGTTGGCGGTGCGGCGCAACAGATAGCGTTCGCCGCCGTGCTCGATCCACAGCTTGCCGTCACGGTTGAGCAGCGCCACGCTGGTCGCCACGCTGTCATCACTGATGGCGATGCTACGGCCTTGCTTGGCCACGGCGGGGGCGCTCGCTTGGCGGCGGGCAACGGTTCCTTGAGTCATGACGCTTCTCCTTGAGTTTCGTGGCTCGAAAGAATAT
>JBFJUC010000488.1:0-1571 GCA_041624875.1 Alcanivorax sp. | reverse complement strand
TACGGCCATTACCAGGAATACGCCGGGCTGGTGAACGAGCGTCCGGTGTCCACCCTGCGTGACCTGCTCGGGTTCCGGGCCGACCTGAAACCGATCGATCTGTCCGAGGTCGAGCCGGCCGAGAACATCTATCCGCGCTTCGATTCCGCGGCCATGTCCCTCGGTGCCCTGTCGCCGGAGGCGCACGAAGCCCTGGCGGTGGCCATGAACACCCTGGGCGGTCGCTCCAACTCCGGTGAGGGCGGGGAAGACCCGGCCCGCTATGGCACTGAGAAGCGTTCCAAGATCAAACAGGTGGCGTCGGGCCGTTTCGGTGTCACCGCCGAGTACCTGCGCAGTGCCGATGTCATGCAGATCAAGGTGGCCCAGGGCGCCAAGCCCGGTGAGGGCGGCCAGCTGCCCGGCGGCAAGGTCAACGACCTGATCGCCCGCCTGCGGTACTCGGTGCCGGGCGTCACCCTGATTTCGCCACCGCCGCACCACGACATCTATTCCATCGAGGATCTGGCCCAGCTGATCTTCGACCTGAAACAGGTCAATCCGCAGGCTCTGGTGTCGGTGAAGTTGGTGTCCGAGCCGGGCGTCGGTACCATCGCGGCCGGTGTGGCCAAGGCCTACGCCGATCTGATTACCGTATCCGGCTACGATGGCGGCACCGCGGCCAGCCCGCTGACCTCGATCCGCTATGCCGGTTCGCCGTGGGAGCTGGGTCTGACTGAAACCCAGCAGGCCCTGCGCGCCAACGATCTGCGCGGCAAGATTCGCCTGCAGACAGACGGTGGCATCAAGACCGGCCTGGACGTGGTCAAGGGCGCCATCCTGGGTGCCGAGAGCTTCGGCTTCGGTACCACGCCGATGGTGGCGCTGGGCTGCAAGTACCTGCGCATCTGTCACCTGAACAACTGCGCCACGGGCGTGGCCACCCAGCGTGAGGATCTGCGTCAGGAGCACTTTATCGGCGCGCCGGAACTGCTGATCAATTACTTCACCTTCGTGGCGCGGGAAGTGCGCGAGCTGCTCGCGGCGCTGGGCGTGAAGAGCCTGCCGGACCTGATCGGCCGCACCGATCTGCTCGAGCGTATCGAGGGCAACACCGACAAGCAGAAGCGTCTGGATCTGACGCCCATGCTGCGCAACGATCACATTGCCGCGGACAAGCCGACCCACTGTCAGGTGGAGCGCAACGAGCCGTTCGACAAGGGCACGCTCAACCGCAAGATGGTGGAAGAAATGCGCACCGCCGTGGAGAACAAGTCCGGCGGCTCGTTCCATTACACCATTACCAACTGCGACCGCTCGGTGGGCGCCACCGTGTCCGGCGAAATTGCCAAGCACCATGGCAACCTGGGCATGGACCATGCGCCGATCCGGGCACGCTTCACCGGCACCGCCGGGCAGAGCTTCGGCGTGTTCAACGCCGGCGGGCTGCATCTGTACCTGGAAGGCGACGCCAACGATTACGTCGGCAAGGGCATGGCCGGGGGCAAGGTGGTGATCCGTCCGCCCAAGGGCAGCCCGTTCAAGACCCAGGATACCGCCATCATCGGTAACACCTGCCTGTACGGCGCCAC
>JBFJUC010000487.1:0-1572 GCA_041624875.1 Alcanivorax sp. | reverse complement strand
GTCGAATTTGTCGGTGTAGCGGATGCGTTCGTTGGGTTTCAGTTCCACGTAGGTGCCGCCGAAGGTGTGGCGGCTGCCGGTGGTGAAGTTGGTGAACGACATGCGGTAGCCGCCGCCTTCGCGGACGTCGCTTTCATGCATCGTGGCGGTGAAGCCGAAGGGCGGCAGCCATTTGACCATGGCGTCCGGGTCGGTGAAGGCGCGGTAGAGGCGGTCGGGGGTGCCGCGCAGTACGCGGTGCAGGCGAATGGTTTGTCCGGTCATGGCATTCTCCTTTTGGTTTGGATATTCCATGGTCGAACGCCTGCCCGGCATTTCGACATCCGGGCAAACAGGGCGCGCTCGGGCGCGCCCTGAACACTTTAAAGCAAGGGCAGTACGGTTTGCGTGGTGCCGTTGCGGTCTTCGTGAATGTGTTCCCAGGTAGCGTTTAAGGTCGGCTCGGCGCCGCTCAGGTCGAAGGTCGCATCGACCAGGTAGCCGCCCACGGACAGGGCCATCAGGCGGAGTGTCTGGCCGTTGGTTTCGACGATCTCTACAGCGATCATATCGCCGTACTGCACGTCGTTCTCGACCTGCGAGGAAGGCGGCGCCCCCTTGAGATCGAACTCAAAGCCTCTGGAGCCAAACGGCGCGCCGTCCAAACCGTCGCTTGCGTCTTGGATGACGAAGGGAGCATCGTCGTTCTCGCCGATGCCAATGGCCAGGGGCAGCAGGTCCGCAAAATCCTGCACCAATTCCCGATCATAGAGCGGGTCGAACGTCAGGCGGCGGGTGGCTTCGAAGCGCGGGTAATCGCTGCCGTCCAGGTTTCCGGAGGCGCGGCCATTGTCCATGGTGACGTCAATGTAATGGGTGGCGCCGGTGGAGCCATCAATCTTGAAGTCTTCCCCCTCACCGGTGGTCCCCAGCCAGCTAGGCACCTCCTCTTCGAAGCCGGTGACAGCGTATTGGCCATCGGTGGATTGGTTGGAGCCGTAGGCGGCGCCTTGCCGGGTCACCAGGAAGGTCATGCCGGTAAGCGTGTTTCCGGCATGGCGCACGGTCCCGCGGTACAGCCCGGCGTTGGTCAGATGCAGCGCCATCACCACGTGATCCTGAGCGTCCTCCTCCGCGACCAACGGATAGGGCCCACCAGGCAGGTCGGCGGTGAGCATGTCCAGCGCGGAGGCGATGGCGGTTTCAAAGGCCACCGGATCCAGGCTGAAATCGATGGCCAGGCCGAGATCCAGGTGCGACGCGGGATCGATCTGAATGCCGTTGGCCAGGTCCTGGTCGGCGTCCAGGCTGATCAGGAAGCGGCTGATATTGATCACGGTGTTGTCGTTTTCGTCGGCGCCGTCGCCGGCCAGGTCCGCCGGGGTGATGAACAGGGTGTTGCCGTTCACCACGGCCTCGCCCAGTTCAATATCGCCGATCAGAAAGCGTGCGGTGGCGCCGTCCGGGCAGCGCAGCACGCCCTGTTCGCCGGTGGTTTTGGTGCTTGAAGAGCCGCAGGTGTAATGCAGGCCGGTGACGGCGTTGTCCACGAAGTGCGCGGTGCGTGTGGCGGTACCGCCGCCGCTGCTGCTG
>JBFJUC010000486.1:0-1579 GCA_041624875.1 Alcanivorax sp. | reverse complement strand
TGGGCACCGCCTATGCCGGCTCCGCGGTACTCAGCGAGGACGCCACCAACCAATGGTACAACCCCGCCACCCTGGCCGGCCTGAACACCGCCGAAGTGTCCATCGCCGCCCATCAGGTCTGGGTCGACACCACCTTTAAAGCCAACGGTGCCTCCGGCCCCGGTGATTTCGAAGACGTGGAGCCGTTCGTCGGCAGCGCCTTCCTGGCTATGCCGTTCAACGACCGCGTGACCTTCGGCCTGGGCATCAACGCCCCCTACGGCACCAAGATCGAATACGAAGACAACTGGGGTAACGCCAACGGTGGGCCCAGCTCGGCCTTCTTTCCCACCACCGGCGACCCGTACGCTCAGACGTCCGATGTTCAGACCATCAACATCAACCCGGCGGTGGGCATCCAGATCACCGACAACCTGCGCCTCGGCGCCGGCGTCAACTACCAGCAGATCGACGCTGATATTGAAAACTCCGCCACCCGTCTGGAAGGCGATGACGACGCCTTCGGCTGGAATGTCGGCCTGACCTACAGCCCGGACGACTACAACCATTTCGGCGTGGCCTACCGTTCCGAAATCAGCTATGACATCGACGGCGACATCACCTTCAAGCCCGCCGGCGTTGCCGCAAGCCTGGCCGGCGCCGGTGTGCCTCCCGCCGCGATTCCGGGTGCCACCGCCGCACTGGCCGGTCAGTACTCCGGTAAAACCAGCCTGGACCTGCCCGCCGTGCTGCAGCTCTCCTACGCCGGTGATCTGACCGACCGCACCCAGCTGCTGCTGGGCGTGGAGCGTACCGACTGGAGCAGCCTGGATCGCCTCGTGATTGAGCATGACGGTACCCAGACCGCGCTGGGCGGTGCCGCCAGCCTGCCCAACCCGGCCATCGAAGAGTTCAACTGGGAAGACACCACCCGCTACTCCGCGGGCGTGCGTCACACCCTGCAGAACGACACCGTGCTGCGTTTCGGCCTGGCCAAGGAAGAGTCCACCCAGAGCAGTGATAATCGCTCCGCCATCTCGCCGGATTCCGACCGCGTCTGGGCGACCATCGGTGCCGGCTTCAAGCCCGCCGACAACCTCAGCATCGATGTCGCCTACGCGCACATCTTCGTGGACGATGCCGATATCTATAAAGACAGCCGTGGCGCCGTTCTCGACGGCACCTACGAGCTGGACGCCAACATCATCGGCGCGCAGTTGAACTACCAGTTCTAAGCGACACTGTTGAGAAGAGCCCGGCAGCGTTCTCGTTGCCGGATACGAAAAAGGCGAACCCGAGGGTTCGCCTTTTTTGTTTGTGCCGGTACCGCCTACACCGCAGTGCGAATGTCCCTGGGCTCCCCTTGCTGGCGGGCTCTCCAAAGATCGTGCTGCATCTGCTCATGTAGCCACGTTTCTGCCCGAGCGCCTCGCTCCGGGCCGCCGAGCCAGATCTCAAGGCGCCGGGCCAGATCAATGGAAACGGCTGCTTTGCCGTTGAGGACGCGAGACAAGGCCACCCGGGACACGCCAAGCTGACGCGCCGCCTCGGTAACGCTGAGGCCCAGGGCTGGAAGAACATCCTCACGCAGGGTTTCCCC
>JBFJUC010000485.1:0-1587 GCA_041624875.1 Alcanivorax sp. | reverse complement strand
CGGGGCGTTCGCGCGTGGGCCCGGCCAGGGACGGGCCGATATCCTAATGATAAACCGAGCGCACCTTAAGCCGGGCCGGCCTCAACAGGCACCGGGGTGCCTGTGAGCCTGGAGTAGAATAATGTTGCGAGTGATCGCGGGCCTGGCGGTGATCGCCGTGATGGCCGCCGTGGGTTGGTGGTGGCTGAGTGATGGGGAAAGCGCCGCCGCGCCGCAGCGTCCTCCCACGACGGTGAACGTGGTCCCCGCCATCAGCCGGCCGCTGAGCGATAACCTGGAAGTGGTCGGCACCGCCCGCGCCACCCGTGCCATTGTTCTGGTCACCCAGGTGGACGGCCGCGTCGACAAGATCCATTTCCAGGAGAGCCAGGACGTGGAGGCCGGCGACCTGCTGGTGACCCTGGATGCCCGCGCCGCCCGCGCCGAGACCGACCGCACCCGCGCCGACTACCAGCGCGCGCTCTCCGATTACCAGCGTGCATCAAGGCTGGTCGGCGGCAGCGCCATTTCCGAAGCGGAAGTCGCCAACCTGAAAACCACCATGGAGTCCGCCCGGGCCATCATGGAAGCCAGCCGCGTGGCGCTCGAGGACCACTCACTGCGCGCGCCGTTCGACGGCGTGGTGGGGCTGCGCCAGGTGGACGAAGGGGCCTTTTTGCAAGTGGGGGCGCCGGTCACCACCCTGGACAGCGTGCGCAACCTGGAGGTGAACTTTCAGGTGCCGGAACGTTACCTGTCCCGGATCCGCCCCGATCTGACCGTGGAAGTCACCAGCGACGCCTACCCGGACAAGGTATTTCGCGGCAAGATCGCCCTGCTCGACAGCCGGGTGGAGGCCGCCAGCCGCAGCCTCACGGTGAAGGCCCTGCTGGATAACGCCGACTCCCTGTTGCGTCCGGGCCAGTTCCTGCAGGTGTCGGTGTTGCTGGCGGAGCATCCGGCGCTGCTGGTGCCCGAACAGGCGGTGATCTCCCAGGGCGCGCAGAGCTACGTGTTCACCGTGAGCAACGACGACGTCGCCGAGCGGCTGCCGGTGAGTCTGGGCGGGCGTCGGGACGGCTGGGTGGAAATCACCGCCGGCCTGGACCAGGGGCAACCGGTGATCGTCAACGGCCACAGCCGCCTCGGCAGCGGCGCCCCGGTCAAGGTGGTCGAGGATGAGGGGGCTCTGATGCCCTCCCAGCGCGCGCTCCTGGAGGAGCCGGCCTGATGGTACTCAGCGATGTGTCGGTCAAACGGCCGGTCTTCGCCACCGTGGTCAGCCTGTTGATCGTGGTTTTCGGCATCAGCGCGCTGATGAAGCTGCCGATCCGCGAATATCCCGATATCGACCCGCCCCAGGTGTCCGTGGAAGTCACCTACGAAGGCGCCGCCCCGGAGGTGCTGGACACCCAGATCATCCAGGTGGTGGAAGGGGCCATCGCCGGCGTCGAGGGCGTGAGCCGGATAGAGTCCCGCTCGCGTCTGGGCTCGGCGCGTACCTCGGTGGAATTCGATCTGGACCGGGACCTGGATATCGCCGCCAACGACGTGCGCGACGCCGTCTCCCGCATCATCAATCAGCTCCCCGAAGAAGCCGAAGCGCCG
>JBFJUC010000484.1:0-1606 GCA_041624875.1 Alcanivorax sp. | reverse complement strand
TTCTGCAGGTCCGGCGACAGGCCGTTGCCGGTGTCGGTGATGGTGATCTTGACCACCGCCTCGGCGCCGCGCTCCTCCTCGAGCATGGCGCGCACCACGATCGACCCGCGCTCGGTGAATTTGATCGCGTTGCTGACCAGGTTGGTGAGCACCTGACGAATGCGCAGCGGGTCGCCGAGCAGGCCGGTGGGCACGTCGGAGTAAATGATCGCCGCCTGTTCCAGGCCTTTCTCCTGGGCCATCGGCGCCAGCATGGTCTGCACATCCTCGATGATGTCGTGCAGATCCAGTGGAATGTGTTCCAGCGACAGCTTGCCCGCCTCGATCTTGGAGAAGTCGAGAATGTCGTTAATGATCGACAGCAGGGATTCGGCGCTCTTGCGGATGGTGCCCAGGTAATCCTGCTGGCGGGGCGACAGGGTGGAGCGTTCCAGCAGGCGGGTGAAGCCGATGATGCCGTTCAGCGGCGTGCGGATTTCGTGGCTCATATTGGCCAGGAACTCCGATTTGATCTGGCTGGCCTTGAGCGCCTCCTTGCGGGCCATGTCCAGCTCGATGTTCTGAATCTCGATGGTCTCCAGGGTCTCGCGCAGATCCTGGGTGGCCTGGTCCACGTTCTGCTGCAGTTCGGCCTGGGCCTCATCCAGGGCCGCCACCATATTGCCGAGCGCGTCTTCCAGTTCTTTCAGCTCCCCCTGGGCGCCGGCCGGCGGGGGCGGGCTGAGGTCGCCGTCGCGCACCCGGCGCACCGTGTCCACCAGCGTGTCCACCGGTTGCGTCAGCCGTTTTGCGAAGCGCACCGCCGGCACCACCGCCACCAGCACCAGCACCATAACCACGGCGATCATCGTCAGCACCGCTTCCAGGATCTCGATGTACTGGCCCTGCCGGGAAAACTCCACCGTCAGCAGCCGGTTGCGCTGGCCGGGCAGGGCGCGCACCAGTTGCCAACTGGAATCGGTGACCAGGCGACGGTCGCCGCCTTCCAGGCGCTCCGCCTCCTGAACCGGACGCAGCCGCGGGCCGGCGTGGGACTGCCAGCCGGCCCGGTTATCCAGCAACGAGGCGGCGCGCACGTCCGGTTCTTCCAACAGGGCGCGTAGCAGCGGCTCGTAGGCGGCCTGGTCGGCGTTGCCGAGCGCCGCCAGGCGGGCCGCGTAGCTCTCGATGATCAGTTGCTGGCGGTGGGCGGTGTCGGCGCGCACCTCCAGCACCCGGTGGACCAACGTGTAGCCACCGATCACCAGTGCCGCCAGAAAGGCGGGCAGGGCGGTCATCATCAGAATGCGTGTGCGCAGGCTCGAGTGGGCCATGGTTCCCCTGAACGTTGTTCTTGTGTCGTCATTATGCCGCAGTTGGCGGGCGGCGCATCCCGCCCTGTCACGGCCCGGGAGTTAAGCTACAATGCGCCCCATGACCTACAAAACCATTGAATCCACGGTGGGCCACACGCCACTGGTGCGCTTGCAGCGCCTGCCGGGGAACACGACCAACACCATTCTGGTGAAGCTGGAAGGCAATAACCCGGCCGGGTCGGTCAAGGACCGGCCGGCGCTGAATATGATCATCAAGGCGGAACAGCGCGGCGAGATCAAGCCCGGCGATA
>JBFJUC010000483.1:0-1610 GCA_041624875.1 Alcanivorax sp. | reverse complement strand
GCAGCTTCAGGGCCACAAGCCCGCTCACTAATAGGTCTGTACATGTCGCAAAGTCCCTCAGGGTTTTCCACCCTGGGCCTGCCCGAGTCGTTGCTCGGCGCCATCGCCCAACTCGGTTTCACCACCCCGTCACCGATTCAGGAACAAAGCATTCCCCCGCTGCTGGAAGGCCGTGACCTGCTCGGTCAGGCGCAAACCGGCACCGGTAAAACCGCCGCCTTCGGCCTGCCCCTGCTGGCACGCCTGGACCCGGCATTGAAAGCACCGCAGATGCTGGTGCTGGCCCCCACCCGCGAGCTCGCCATTCAGGTGGCCGCCGCTCTGAAAACCTTCGCCACCGGCCTGAAAGGCCTGGACGTGGTGCCGATTTACGGCGGCGGCGGTTACCGTGATCAATTGAAAGCGCTGAAAAACGGCGCCCAGGTGATCGTCGGCACTCCCGGCCGGGTGCTGGACCACATGGAGCGCGGCAGCCTGCGCATGGACGAACTGCGCTGTCTGGTGCTCGACGAAGCCGATGAAATGCTGCGCATGGGTTTCATCGACGACGTGCGCTGGGTGCTGGAACGCACCCCGGACGCCTGCCAGCTGGCGCTGTTCTCCGCCACCATGCCGGCGGCGATCAAAACCATCGCCAAGAAGCACCTGAAAAACCCGGAGTGGATCCGCGTGGAAGGCTCGTCCTCCAGCACCGGCGCCAACATCCGCCAGCGTTACTGGCCGGTGGCCGGCATTAACAAGCTGGATGCGCTGTGCCGTATTCTGGAAGCGGAAGAGCACGACGGTGTGATCGTCTTTACCCGCACCAAGCACGCCACCCTGAGCCTGGCGGACCAGCTGCAGGGCCGTGGCTTCCGCGTGGAAGCGCTGAACGGCGACATTCCCCAGGCACAGCGTGAAACCACCGTGGCCCGGCTGCGCGATAAGCGCATCGACCTGCTGGTGGCCACCGACGTGGTCGCCCGGGGCCTGGACGTGCCGCGTATTACCCACGTGTTCAACTACGACATGCCCACCGACACCGAGGCCTACGTGCACCGTATTGGCCGCACCGGCCGTGCCGGCCGCCCGGGTGAAGCGATTCTGTTCGTGGCGCGCCGCGAACAGGGCATGCTGCGCGGCATCGAGCGCGCCACTGGCCAGCGCCTGGACGCCATGGCTCTGCCGTCCGTGGACGACCTCAACAAGCAACGCTTGAACAGCTTCCGTGAGCGTCTTGCCAAGGGTCTGGAGCATCCGGAAATCGATGCCAACCGCGCCCTGGTGGCGGAATTGACCGCGGACCTGTCCATGAGTGAAGCGGATCTGGCGGCGGTGCTGGCCAACCTGCTGTTCCAGAAAGAGCCTTTGTTCCTGAAGGCGGCACCGGAAGGCAAGCCGTTCCAGGACGGCGGCAAGGCACCCCGCAAGGCCGACCGCAACAAGGGCCCGAAGGCCGCTCGCGATACCGGTCCGATGAAGATTTATCGGGTCGAGGTGGGCGAGACCCACGGCGTGCGCCCGGGTAATCTGGTGGGCGCGATCGCCAATGAAGGCGGGTTATCCAGCGCGCAGATCGGCGCCATTCGTATTCACAGTGACCACAGCACGGTGCAACTGCCGGAGGGTCT
>JBFJUC010000482.1:0-1624 GCA_041624875.1 Alcanivorax sp. | reverse complement strand
CGCCCAGCAGCGGTCGATCACTTCCTGGACGCGGCGCTCGATTTCCGGGTTGTCGCGCTGCACCGAGGCGAAATCCAGCGCTTCGTCGGATTCGCCGCTGGCCATGGAACTGGCGGCGCCGCCGCCCAGGCCGATCAGCATCGCCGGCCCGCCGATCACGATGATCTTGGCGCCCGGCGGAATCGGTTTCTTGTGCACGTCGCCGTCGCGCACGTTGCCCAAGCCACCGGCGATCATGATCGGCTTGTGGTAGCCACGGCGCTCGTCGCCGGCCACGCCGGGCGCCTGGATTTCCAGGGTGCGGAAGTAACCGCACAGATTGGGTCGGCCGAACTCGTTATTGAAGGCGGCACCGCCCAGCGGCCCGTCGATCATGATGTCCAACGGCGAGGCGATGCGCCCGGGGCGACCGTAGTCGTCCTCCCAGGGCTGACGAAAACCGGGGATGCACAGATTCGACACGGAGAAGCCGGTGAGGCCCGCCTTGGGCTTACCGCCACGGCCGGTGGCGCCCTCGTCGCGGATCTCGCCGCCGGCGCCGGTGGCCGCGCCGGGTCGCGGCGCGATAGCGGTGGGATGGTTGTGGGTCTCCACCTTCATCAGCATGTGTACCGGCTCGTTACGGTAGCGGTACTCACAGGGGTAACCGGCGTTGCCCGGGTCCGGGTAGAAGCGGTCCGCCACCGGCCCGGCCACCACCGCCGCGTTGTCGCTGTAGGCGCTGAGCACGCCTTCGCTGGCGTGCTTGTAGGTATTGCGGATCATGGCGAACAGGCTGAGATCCTGCTCCTGGCCGTCGATGGTCCAATCCGCGTTGAAAATCTTGTGGCGGCAATGCTCGGAATTAGCCTGGGCGAACATCATCAGTTCGGCGTCGGACGGATTGCGCCCCAGGGCGGTGAAGCGCTCCGCCAGGTAGTCGATCTCATCCTCCGCCAGCGCCAGACCCAGCTCGCCGTTGGCGGTGGCCAGCGCTTCGCGGCCGCCGCCGATCACATCCACGCTGGTCTGCGGACGCGGCTGATGATGGGTGAACAGCACCTCGGCGTGGTCCAGCCGGTCGAGCACCGCTTCCACCATGCGGTCATACAACGCCGCCGCCAGCTCGCCCCGGTCCGCCGGACCGTTAAGCTTGAGCCGGTACTCGATGCCGCGTTCCACCCGCGCCACCTTGGCCAGGCCGGCGTTGTGGCAGATATCGGTGGCCTTGGAGGACCAGGGCGACACCGTGCCCGGACGGGGCACCACCACGAAGGTCTCGCTGCCGCTCTCTTCCACGGCCGCGTCCTCCAGGCTCGGGCCGTATTCCAGCAGGCTGTCGAGCACCTGACGCTCGCGCTCGCTCAATCCGGCGGCGCCCTCCGTTGGAGACAGCGCCACGAAGTGCACGAAACGGGCGGACAGAGCCTCTACCTGGGGCAGAGCTTCCAGCAGTTTTTCCTTTCTAAACGCGGATAGGGCCGGGCTACCGGGGAGGATCAGCATGGGGTCGGCTTTTCCTTTACGTGCAGGGGAGAAATAAGGATCGCAATGATAAGGGATGGCCGACCGAATTCCTATGCGCGCGCCGCCGGGGCCAAAAAGATGCAAGCAAATGTGATTGTTGGACAAATTGCTGTATTTT
>JBFJUC010000481.1:0-1638 GCA_041624875.1 Alcanivorax sp. | reverse complement strand
CGCCCCGTTTCGGCGGTAGGTCAAAACTGGCCCTTTCTTGCCTGTTTCTGCGGAACGGTTTTGTTTTTTGGCGTGGTTCTATCAACGCAGCCGATAGGTGAGCGACGCCGTCACGCTGCGCTCGGCGCCGAAATAGCAGTAGTTCAGTGAGTAGCAGGAGGCCACGTATTCCTTGTCCAGAAGGTTGTTGGCATTGAGGCGCACGCTCAGGCCGCGTACGCCCACTTGCCCGAAATCGTAGCCCAGGGTGGCGTCCATCAGGGTGTAGGAGGGCACGTTCAGGGTATTGGCCCGGTCCGCTTCGATGCCGGACAAGTAGCGCGCGCCCAGCCCCACATCCAGGCCACTCAACGCGCCACCATTGAAGTGGTAATTGCCCCAGACAGTGGCCTGGTTGCGCGGCGCCTGATTGACGCGGTTGCCTTCGATCTCCTCTTCGGCTTCCACGTATTCAATGTCGGTGTAGGTGTAGCTGGCCTGCAGCCGCAGCTGGTCGGTGACCAGGGTCTGGGCGTCCAGCTCCACCCCGCGGGAACGCACTTCGCCCACCGGCACATAGACCGCCGCCTGGGGTTCGCGGATCGCCAGGTTCTCCTGATCAATGTGGAACAGCGACAGGGTGTACAGCCCCCGGCCCCGGTGCGGCTGATATTTGAGGCCGGTTTCATACTGGGTGCCCTCGGTGGGCTCCAGCGGGTTGCCGTCGGCGTCGGTGTAGACGCTCGGGTTGAACGACTCGGAATAACTCACATAGGGCGACAGGCCGTTGTCCATCCGGTACAAGGCGCCGGCGCGGCCGCTGAACTGGTCGCGGTCCTGGCTGGAGCGGGCGCCGGTGTCGGTGTTCACATTGGCGGTGCGCACCCAGTCCTGGCGGCCGCCCAGGGAGAAGCGCCAGTTGTTCAGCGCGATCTGATCCTGAATATAGACGCCGGTCTGGATCAGCTTGCGCTCGTGCAGCACCGGGTCGGTGATCGCCAGGGGCGCGGCGCCGTACTGCGGGTCGAAGGCGTCGATGGCCGGGAAGCTGCCGGAGGTCCAGGCGGCGTCCACGTCGCGGTGCTGATAGTCGACGCCCACCAGCAGGGTGTGCCGCAGCGCGCCGGTAGAGAACAGGCCCTGCAGTTGGTTGTCCACCGTGTAGGCGTCGAGCTGTTCGTCGGCGCCGGAGTAGAAGCGGCTGAGCTGGTTCGAGTTGCCCACCCAGGCAAAGCTGTACACCTGTTGCAGCGTCACGTCGCTGGTCAGATAGCGGAAGTTCTGCTTCACGCTCCAGTCGTCGTTGAAGAAGTGTCGAAGCTCGTAGCCCACCATTTTTTCAGTACGTGAGAACTGTTCGTAGGCGGGTTCGCCTTCAAAGAAATGGTTGGAGATGTAACGCCCGTTGCGGGGGTAAAGCGTGCCTTCCGCGGGCACGCCGCTGTGGCTGCCGCCTTCCGGGTCGTCTTGGAAATAGGCCATCAGATCCAGGGTGGTGTTGTCACCCAGGTCCAGGGCCAGCGACGGCATGATCGCCCGGCGCTTGTGCTCCAGGTGCTCGAACTGGGTATCACCCTGGTCGGTCAGCCCCACCACCCGGTAGGCGGCGCCGTCGCCCAGCGGGCCGGTGAAATCGAAGGCGGCGCCGCGGTACTGGTT
>JBFJUC010000480.1:0-1640 GCA_041624875.1 Alcanivorax sp. | reverse complement strand
GCCACTTCCTTGACCATCTGCGCGCCCATGTTCTCGAACTTGTCTTCCAGTTCGATTTCCTTGGCGACGGTCACGCCGTCCTTGGTGATCAGCGGCGCGCCGAAGGACTTCTCCAACACCACGTTGCGGCCTTTCGGGCCCAGGGTCACCTTGACCGCGTCGGCCAGGGTGTTAACACCCTTGACCATCTTTTGACGACCCTTGTCGCGAAACAATACTTCTTTAGCCATTATTCAATACCTCTGCAAAATTCTCGGCACCGCAACCCGGCGCCTGGTGTTCCCTGTTAATTCCCAGCCTTCGACTCTCAACCTTCGATGACGGCCAGAATTTCGGCTTCACTCATGATCAGCAGTTCTTCACCGTCCACTTTCACTGTGTTACCGGAGTACTGACCAAAGATCACCTTGTCGCCCGCTTTCACGTCCAGGGCGCGAACGTCGCCGTTCTCCTGGATCTTGCCGTTGCCGACGGCGATCACTTCGCCCCGGGAAGGCTTCTCGGCGGCGGAACCCGGCAGCACGATGCCACCGGCGGTTTTGGTCTCGTCCTCCTCGCGGCGCACCAGCACACGATCATGCAAAGGACGAATTTTCATGGTCTCCATTCTCCAAGTTGGCTCTGAGGTCACCGGGGCAGGGCCCCGCAAACCGGAATTAGCACTCTCACGAGTCGAGTGCTAATCATAGTTGCCGCTTCACGGCAGTCAATAGGTGGGTGAGGAAATCTATCTCGTCACCGTGCCCCGCGAGATGGGGGCGATACGCCCTGTTTCAAGCGGCAAACCCGAAGCTATCTTTTCGGTCATTGGCCGACCGTCGCGTCCCCGGCATACTCCCCGTTTTCGTTTGACGAGGAGCGACCCATGGATCTGAACAATAAAGTAGTGGTAGTGACCGGGGCCGGCCGGGGGCTGGGGCGCGGTATCGCGGTGAGCCTGGCGAGCGGCGGCGCGCGCATCGCCTGCGTGGACCTGAACGAGGACGACCTGCGCGACACCGTGGCCCGCTGCGAGCAGGCCGGCGGCGAGGCGAAAAGCTACCTGGCCAATGTCGCCCGGGAAGAAGAGGTCACCGCCCTGTTCAACAGCGTGGTGGCGGACTTCGGCGCCCTGCACGGCCTGGTCAACAACGCCGGTATCACCCGCGACGGCCTGCTGATCAAGTATAAGGACGGCGAGCTGCAATCCACCATGAGCCTGCAGCAGTGGCAGGCGGTGATCGACGTGAACCTGACCGGGGTGTTCCTGTGCGGCCGTGAGGCGGCCCGCTGCATGCTGGAAAGCGACGTCGAGGAAGGCGTCATCGTCAACATCTCCTCCATCGCCCGCCAGGGCAGCTTCGGGCAAACCAACTACGCCGCCGCCAAGGCCGGGGTGGTGGCCATGGCCGAAGTCTGGGCGCGGGAACTGGCGCGCTACAACATCCGCACCGGCGTGGTGGCGCCGGGCACCATCAACACCGATATGATCGCCGCCATGAAGCCCGAAGCCCGCGACCGGCTGGTGGGTTCGGTGCCGCTGAAGCGGCTCGGCGAGCCGGAGCACATCGCCCGGTCGGTGCGTTTCATCTTTGAGAACGACTACTTCACCGGCCGCGTGATCGAAACCGACGGCGGGCTTCGCTAGAAGACGCACCTTG
>JBFJUC010000479.1:0-1646 GCA_041624875.1 Alcanivorax sp. | reverse complement strand
TAATATAGATCGCCACCGGCGCCGGCAGTTCCGGACGCTTTTGCTCGAGCAGCAACACCAGCCGCTCCAGGCCCATGCCGAAGCCCACCGCCGGGGTGGGCTTGCCGCCCAATTGCTGCACCAGGCCGTCGTAGCGGCCGCCGGCGCAGACCGTGCCCTGGGCGCCGAGCGCAGTGGTGGTCCACTCAAACACGGTTCGGCCGTAGTAATCCAGCCCGCGCACCAGGTTGGGGTTGATCACGTAGGGCACGCCGGCGGCGTCGAGCAGCGCGCGCAAGCCGTCGAAATGGGCGCGGGCCTCGTCGCCCAGATGGTCGGCCAGGCGCGGCGCGGTTTCCAGCACCTCGCGGGTGCCCGGGTCCTTGCTGTCGAGCACGCGCAGCGGGTTACGTTCCAGGCGGTTTTGCGAATCCTCGTCGAGCCGGTCGCGGTGCTCGCGCAGGAACGCCACCAGGGCCTCGCGGTAGCGGGCGCGGTCGTCGTTGTCGCCGAGGGTGTTGAGCTCCAGGGTGACCTGGCCGCTCAGGCCCAATTCTTTCCACAGGCGGGCGGTAAGCAGGATCACTTCCGCGTCGATGTCCGGGGTGGCAATGCCAAAGGTTTCCACGCCGATCTGGTGAAACTGGCGGCTGCGACCGGCCTGGGGCCGCTCGTAGCGGAACATCGGGCCGGTGTACCAGAGCCGCTGGGTCTGGTTATAGAGCAGGCCGTGCTGCTCGGCGGCGCGCACGCAACCGGCGGTGCCTTCCGGGCGCAGGGTGAGGCTGTCGTCGTTGCGGTCGGCGAAGGTGTACATCTCTTTTTCGACGATGTCGGTCACCTCGCCGATGCCACGCGCGAACAGCTCAGTGCGCTCGACGATGGGAAGACGAATCTCCTGGTAGCCGTAGGCCGCCAGCACCGCCCGGGCGCGCTGTTCCAGCCACTGCCACAGGGGCGTCTGCTCGGGCAGAACATCGTTCATGCCACGAATCGACGTGATCTTGTTGCTCACCGGTTCTCCTTATTAAACGTCTCGCGGGGCGTTATTCGCTTCGCAGGATCACGCCTTTCTCTTCGTCCTCGCGCTGGCGAGCCACCTTGGCGCGCACCATGCGCTCCAGTTCGTCGACCAGGTTCTCGGACTTGATGTGGTGGCTCTTCTGACCGTCCGCGTAGGACAGGTTGTTGGGCGTGCCGCCGGTGAGGCCGACATCCACTTCGCGGGCTTCGCCGGGGCCGTTGACCAGGCAGCCGATCACCGCCAGGTCGACGGATTCGTTAATGTCTTCCAGGCGCGCTTCCAGCTCGTTAACGGTCTTGATGACGTCGAAGTTCTGCCGCGAGCAGCTCGGGCAGGCGATGATGTTCACGCCCTTCTTGCGCAGGTTCAGGCTTTTCAGGATGTCGAAGCCGACGCGGATTTCCTCCACCGGGTCGGCGGCCAGGGACACACGGATGGTGTCGCCGATGCCTTCCATCAGCAGCCCGCCCAGGGCCACCGAGGATTTCACCGTGCCGGAGCGGAAGGTGCCGGCCTCGGTGACGCCCAGGTGCAGCGGCTGCTCAATCTGGCTGGCCAGCTTGCGGTAGGCCTGCAGGGTCATGAAGACGTTGGAGGCTTTGACGCTGACCTTGAAGTCCTGGAAGTCGTAGCGGTCGAGGAT
>JBFJUC010000478.1:0-1649 GCA_041624875.1 Alcanivorax sp. | reverse complement strand
GCCCGCGCCTCCGGCGCCGGCGATGTGCTCAGCGCCGCGCGGGTCTGCGCCGACCTGGACGAAGCCCTCGAAGGCGCCACCCTGGTGATCGGCACCAGCGCGCGCCAGCGGCGTATCCCCTGGCCCTGTCTGACGCCGCGCCAGCTCAGCGCTCAGCTGCAGCGCGAGCCGGACAGCACCCGCATCGCGGTGCTGTTCGGGCGCGAAGACCGGGGCCTGACCAATGATGAACTGCGCCGCTGCAACCTGCACGTAACGGTGCCCGCCAACCCGGACTACGGCGTGCTCAATGTCGCCTCGGCGGTGCAGCTGATCGCCTATGAGTTGCGCCTGGCGCTGGTTGGCGAGGACGCGGACCTGCCGGAGGCCCGCGCCCGCCGCGAGGCCATGCCGCTGCCGGAAATGTTCTGGGACGAGCCGCCGGCGAGCAACCAGGCGGTGGCCGGTTTCCTCGATCACCTGGAGCAAGTAATGACGGAAAGCGGTTTCCTGAACCCGGAGCAGCCCGGTCAGGTGATGACGCGCATGCGACGATTGTTCCTGCGCGCCCGTCCGGACAAAATGGAGATCAACATCCTGCGCGGTACGCTGGTGGCGATACAGAAGCAGGCCGCTCGCCAGGCGGAGGACAAACCCCACGACGACGAGCCGGGGACCAGTCAGAGGTAATTATGTTCAAGCAAGTGAAAGAGGACATCGCATCGGTTTTCAACCGCGACCCGGCGGCCCGCAACACTCTGGAAGTGTTGCTCAATTACCCGGGCCTGCACGCGGTGCTTTTCCACCGTCTGGCGCACTGGCTCTGGCGCCACAACGTCAAACAGCTGGCGCGGGTTCTCTCCACCTTCAGCCGCTGGCTGACCGGCATCGAGATTCACCCCGGCGCCAAGATCGGCCGGCGCTTTTTCATCGACCACGGCATGGGCGTGGTGATCGGTGAGACCGCGGAAATCGGCGACGACGTGACGCTTTACCACGGCGTTACCCTGGGCGGCACCAGCTGGGACAAAGGCAAGCGCCACCCGACCCTGGGAGACGGCGTGGTGGTCGGCGCCGGCGCCAAGGTGCTCGGTCCCTTTACCGTGCACAAGAACGCCAAGATCGGATCCAACTCGGTGGTCACCAAGGAGGTGCCGGAGGGCGCCACCGTAGTCGGTATTCCCGGCCGGGTGATCGGCCGGCCGGTCACCGAGCAGGAGAAGAACCGCCAGGAAATGGCCGAGAAGATCGGCTTCCAGGCCTACGGGGTCAGCAACGACATGCCCGACCCGGTGGCCGAGGCCATCGGCGCGCTGCTGGATCACATGCACGCGGTGGACGGTAAGCTCGACCGGGTGTGCGACAACCTCAAGCGCCAGGGTATCCAGGGCTGCGACGAGAAACTGCCCGAGCTTAATGCCGAAGACTTCGAACCCGTCAAGGCGCGCGGCGGCACCGACTGACACCACAATTCGGAGTGCGGGTTTGTGGGAGCGGGCCCGCCCGCGAAAGGGTGGCTTCCAGCCACCCGGCAGGATCCCAGAGAGCCCTGTTATTGCGGTGTCCGGTGCTTCGTATCCGAGACGCGGGGCAATGGTGGTGCCTTCCGGGACCGCTCAAGCCATCCCTGGCCGCTGTTAGTTTGGCCATCCGTGGCCAAACAGCTCCCT
>JBFJUC010000477.1:0-1664 GCA_041624875.1 Alcanivorax sp. | reverse complement strand
GGACCTGGAATTTCTGGACGACTGGGAAGAGCGCTACCGCTACATCATCGACCTGGGCAAGCAGTTGCCGGCGATGCCCGAGGACCTGCGCACCGAAGACCGCTTCGTGCGCGGCTGCCAGAGCCAGGTATGGCTGCTTACCGACTACGACAAGCAGCAGGACCGGCTGTACCTGGCGGTGGAATCCGACGCGGTGATCGTGCGCGGCCTGGCGGCGATCATTCTCGCGGCGCTCAACCGCAAGTCCCCAGCGGAAGTGGCCGCCTATGACATGGACGGCTTCTTCCAGCAGCTCGATCTGCTGCGCCACCTCAGCCCCACGCGCGGCAACGGCCTGCTGGCCATGGTCGGGCGCATCAAGCAGGAAGCCGCCTCTCTGGCGGCCTGATACCCCCTAGACCGCCGACAGCGACGCCTTGCGCTGCGCCGGCACCAGGCGCACCACGAAGCGACGCTGCCCGTCCCCGGGCGCGTCCTCCATCACTTCCGCCTGCTCGCCGAAAAAACCCGCCACACCGTGCACCGCGCCCAGTGCCAGTGCACTCATGTCGCGGTGCGAGCGATAGCCGATTTCCAGCACGCCGGGCGCCAACTCACGCACATCAATGCGCGGCGGCCGGGCTTCCGGGTCCTTCAGGCGCACCACCTTCTGATGCACCTGCTCTTCCACGTTGAGCAGGAAGTCACGGGCGTTCCAGTGACGCGGGATCAGCGCCCGGTACATATTGATCAGCGGCGGAATCACCCATTTGCCGAACGCCTCAAGCAGGTCGTTGCGGTGCAGCGCGGTCTCTTCTTCCAGGGCCGCCACCAGGGCGTCCATTTCTCCGTCCGGGTAGAGCCTCACCGGCACGTAGACTTGCTCCTCCAGTCCGGCGGCGGCCTGGGCGTTTTCCCAGCAATCCGGGCCGAACCGTTCCACGGCGAACTGCCGCAGGTGATAAAGAATCACCCCATGCATGCGTTGCTCCTGTACCTTTTCGCTATTCTTTACAGAGAGTCTTCACACAGACAAAGCAAGGGGCGGGCCAGCAAGGAAAATCGACTGGCGGGCCCGTATCATGCGCCGTGCCGGTGTCTCAGGCGCGGTTGCGGGCGGCGTCGCGGAGCCGGGTGACGGCCTCCGTCACATTCTGCCCGGCCCGGTCCACTTCGTCCTCGCCGGTGAACCGGCCCAGGGACAGCCGGATCGCACCATGGGCCAGATCATCGGCCAGCCCCATGGCCTTGAGCACATAGGACGGTTCCAGGGACGCGGAGGTGCACGCCGAGCCGGTGGACACCGCCACCTCGGCGAGCGCGGTGAGCAGCATTTCCCCGTCCACGCCCTCGAACGCCACATTCAGATGTCCGGCCAGACGGGGCGCGCCACGCCCGTTGAGGTGCACCCCGGGGAGCGTCGCGATCCGGTCCCACAGCCGGTCGCGCAGTACCGCCAGGCGCGCCTGCTCGGTGTCACGCTCGGCCACCGCCAGCGCCAGGGCTTCGCCCATGCCGACGATCTGGTGGGTGGCCAGGGTGCCGGAGCGCATATTGCGCTCGTGACCGCCGCCGTGGATCTGCGCGCTGAGGCGCACGTCCGGATGCCGGCGCACGTACAGCGCGCCCATGCCCTTGGGGCCGTAGAACTTGTGCGCGCTCAGCGACAGCATGTCCACCGGCGT
>JBFJUC010000476.1:0-1674 GCA_041624875.1 Alcanivorax sp. | reverse complement strand
GCTCGATCACCATGGTCAGAATCACCATCGGGAACAGCGCCACCGACAGGCCGGTGGACAAGCCCAGTTTGTAGCCGACCAGGCTGATCAGCGCCATCAGGATCACCACGAAAGTGAGCACGATCGACAGCCTGGCCAGCAGCTGCAGCTTCAGATGTTCCAGGTAGCCACGCACCGACAGACCGATGGCGGTGATGAAAGTAAACAGCAGCACGCCCCAGATCACCTCGGTTTCCCGGAACGCCAGGGCGATCAGCACCGGCGTGAAGGTACCCAGGGTCTCCATCCCGACCAGGGATCGGATCAGCAGCACCAGCAGCACGCCCACCGGAATCATCATCAGGATGCGGAAAAGCTGCTGGGACGGCACCGGCAGCTCATAGAGGGAATAATCGATAAAGCTGCTCTGGTCCTGAAAACGCAGCGACTGGGCCAGCTGCAGCGCGCTCATTTCATTGCGGTGGACGCCGAAATCCACGTCCGCGTTGCGGGCGCCCTCCAGGGCCAGCAGCGGCTTGTTGCCGCTCCACCACACCAGGCGGTCTTCGGGCAGCCCCTGGCGGCCGTCCAAGGGATTGAAGTACAACCAGTTTTTGCCGTTATAGGTGCGCAGCCACAGCTCCGGCTGCTGGTCGCGGCTTTCGTTGAGCTGCAGGGTATGCACCGGCTCGGCGGGAATGTGCGCCACCGCCAGCAGCAGATCGACTATCCGGGCGCGGTTCTCTGGGCTGCGGTCGCCGCCGAGCAGCAGGCGCACGTTGTCGCTTTCCATGTTGTTAACGCGTTTGATGGTCTCGCTGACGAAGGTCTCCACGTCCGCGGAGTGCTGACGAATGGGCGCCAGCAGAGCGTCGGCGGCAAGCCGCTCCGGGCCTTCCAGCGGCGGCGCGGCGCGGAATTGGGGGCCGTCTTCCGGGGCCGTGGCCGGCTCGGCGAAGCGCGATGTGAGCATCAACCGGTAATAGAGGTTCTGCCGCCCGTCGGCACGGCGCGCCGACCAGGTGACCACCCGGTTGCCGTTTTCCCGGTTGACGTTGACCCCGTAGTTATTGGAGATAAAGCTCTCGTTCAGGGCGGTGAAGCCGCTTTCCAGCGGGGGCACGTACATACGCGCCTTGATCGGCGTATTATCCCGCGCCTGGAAGCTGACCTGGGCGTCCACCACCCATACCGGGTCACTCTCACTCTCGGTGAGCGGCACTTTCTGCACCAATATCTGGTAGGCAATACTGCCAACCCCCAGCATCAACAAAAAAGCGGCGAGCAGCCGGGCGTGCAATTTCACAGAACGCATTTTTCAGCCTTATTCCAATACTGTGGTCACGGACGGTCGCGACATTCTAGGGCACTCAGAGGCCGACAGGCGCAACAAAAGTAAAACTTTGCCCCGGGTCACATTATGCCACGGGACACCTTCGTGTGGCTTCGATGGGTACAAGGGCTGTACAATGCGCCGCCTAATCCGCCTCCCACTCCGATTTACGGGCCCTTCCGGCCGGTCGCGGACGCATTTTCACGCTGGTCCGCCAACGGACGGAGAGCGACTTTTTTCCTTACGGAGCCATTTCTGTGATTGAACGCCTGCGCAATATCGCCATCATCGCCCACGTTGACCACGGCAAGACCACCCTGGTGGACAAGCTGCTGCAACAGTCCGGCACCCTGGGAGATCGC
>JBFJUC010000475.1:0-1677 GCA_041624875.1 Alcanivorax sp. | reverse complement strand
GCTGAAGAAAGCACTCGCCTGCGTCTGCGGCAACTGACCCTGGAAGACTACCCGGCGCTGGCCCGGTTGATGGATCAGGTGTACCACGACATCGGCGGTGCCTGGCCCGAGGAAACCATCGCTACCCTGATCCGGCTGTTCCCGGAAGGGCAGTTGGTGATCGAGGATAACGGCACGCTTATCGCCACGGCATTGACGGTGAAGGTGAGCTACGACCGGTTTTCCAACCCGCACCGCTACGAAGACCTGATCACCGACGACAAGGTGCGTTCGCACAGCCGCAAGGGTGATGCGCTGTACGGTCTGGATGTGTTCGTCGACCCCGAGTACCGGGGCTACCGCCTGGGTCGGCGGCTTTACGAGGCGCGTAAGGATCTGTGCCGGGATGAAAACCTGCGTGCCATTCTGGCCGGCGGCCGCTTGCCCGGTTACACCCACTATGCGGACAAAATGACGGTGACCGAGTACATCGCCGAAGTGGAAGCCCGCACCATTTACGATCCGATTCTCACCTTCCAGCTTTCCAACGGCTTCGACGTCAAGCGGCTGCTGGTGAAGTACCTGCCCGAGGATGAAAGCTCGCGGGGCTACGCCACCCTGCTGGAGTGGGACAACATCCTCTACCAGCCGGAGGACGACGGTGACTGGCCGCGACGCTCGGTGGTGCGCCTGGGCGTGGTGCAGCGCCGCATGCGTAGCGCGCGCTCGGTGGAAGACCTGCTCAGTCAGGTGGAGTTTTTTATTGATTCGCTGTCCGACTATCGGGCGGATTTCGCCGTGCTGCCGGAATTCTTCAGCGCCCCGCTGATGGGGCTCAAGACCGACCTGAACTCGGTGGAAGCGGTGCGCTATCTGGCCAGTTTTACCGAGGAAATCCGCGACGCCATGGCGGACATGGCGGTGAGCTACAACATCAACATCATCGGTGGCTCCATGCCGTTGGAGGAGGACGGGCGCATTTACAACGTCGCCTACCTGATGCGCCGCGACGGCTCGGTGGAGCAGCAGAAGAAAATCCACATCACCCCCCACGAGCGCAAGGACTGGGCGATCCAGGGCGGTGACGGCCTGCGTATTTTCGATACCGACGCGGGTCGCATCGGCATTCTGATCTGCTACGACGTGGAGTTCCCGGAACTGGGCCGGCTGCTCGCCGAGCAGGGCATGGAGATTCTGTTCGTACCGTTCTGGACCGACACCAAAAACGGCTACCTGCGTGTGCGTCATTGCGCCCAGGCGCGGGCGATCGAAAACGAATGCTACGTGGCGATTTCCGGCAGCGTTGGCAACCTGCCGCGCGTGGATAACGTGGACATTCAGTACGCCCAGTCCGCGGTATTCTCACCCAGTGATTTCTACTTTCCCCACGACGGCACTATCAGCGAATCGGTGCCCAACACCGAGATGCTTCTGTTCGCCGATATCGACCTGGAAAAGCTCAAGCTGCTGCACAGCGAAGGCTCGGTCACCAATATCCGCGACCGCCGCAAGGATCTGTACAGCCTGGTCTGGAAGGGCAAGGAAGAACTCGACCCTTGAGGCCCGGGGCGACGCCGGTCAGCGTCGCTCGCGGAAGGTTTCCACCACCTGTTCCGCTAACGCTTCGGCGGCCGGGCCGGAGCCGTCGCGGCGTACCAGCGCGATCTGGTAATCGCCCAGGGCGGGCAGGCCGCTTTC
>JBFJUC010000474.1:0-1689 GCA_041624875.1 Alcanivorax sp. | reverse complement strand
TTCTCCTCGCTGCGGCCCGCCATGGCCCACTTCACGTCGCCATCGGCGCCGTACTGCTGATGCAGATACTCCGCCACCAGCCGGCCCGTGAAGCCGCTGGCGCCGTACACCACGATGTCGAACTCTCTCCCGTTGCTCATAATCGGCAATCCGTTCTGTTGCGAATGATGCGCCCACTATAGACCCCGTCCCGCGCCCCTGGGCAGGGTGGGGAACGGCTTTTTCATGGGCAGGACAGTCGCGGAGTGGGATCCATCAGGAGTGAGGCCAGGGAGCATCGAGGCTGGGACGCCGACATTTCCGTGTCCGATAAGCTTTGTAGGAAATCTGCCATTACCCGTAAGTGATGGTTCTGGCAGCATCATGATGAATTCCCCTTTTCGATAACAAATTTCATGAAGAAGCTGATTTATATAAAGGTTTACCAGGGCTATTTGCAGGCCAGGACGTATGGTGAGGGAAATGAACGAGTTTATCGCTCTGAAGGCTTAAGTCATCCGAGAACGCTGGCCGGGGATGTCCAGAAAGTGGAAGAAACATTCAAGAAAGCGATTTCCTGCCAGCCCAAAGTTCTATTCGGTTTGGTAAGACCAAATGTATTGATTCATCTGGTTCCGAAGATGCAGGGTGGATACACCGATTTTGAGCTTCGTTTTTTCCGGGAGGCGGCTTTGTCGGGTGGTGCGAGTGCTGTTTATTTAATGACTGACAAATATGGCCCACTGCCAGATTCCGAACTCGAAGATGTAGAAAAATTAATGTAGATAATCGACGCCTTGCTGTGAAGGTGGTGCTTGTATGCTTCGTGATCATGGTGTTTAAAGTTATTGAGGGCTCGATATGAAAGTTCACTATCTGGAGGTCGTATCCGAGGATGTGGATGCGGTGTGCAAAGCGTATGAGGCTGCTCACGGCGTCAGCTTTGGCGACCCGGACGAACTACTTGGTGGCGCCAGAACCTGCGCCTTGGCCGATGGATCGATTGTCGGCGTGAGGGGGCCGCTGCGAAGCACGGAAGCGCCGGTGGTCCGGCCCTATTGGCTGGTGGAGGATATCGATCAGGCCGTGGCCGACGTTGAGGCCGCGGGTGCCAAGATCGCCATGCCGCCGATGGAGATCCCCGGCAAGGGCAAGTTCGCGATTTATATCCTCGGTGGTAACGACCACGGGCTTTGGCAGCTTTAGGGGGCTCTGGTGTCCTGCCGGGTGGCTGGCGCTACCCTTTCGCTTGCAAGGCAAGGTCCCACAATTCGCCTTTACCCTGATTCCTTTTTCGTTATTTGAAGTCTCTTGAGCGGACGATCAGTTCGTTGAGGGCGTCGCTGGTGTCGTCGAGGCGGCCGGCCATCAGGTGGACGATGCCTTCGGGGCTGATTTCCACGGTGCCGGTGACGGTGACCATCGGGCTTTTCAGTAAGACGGTGCGGAAGCGTTCCTGGATGGCGCTCCAGATCACCACGTTGGTGTTGCCGGTTTCGTCTTCCAGGGTCATGAACAGGGTGCCTTTGGCGGAGCCGGGGCGTTGGCGGTTGGTGACCAGGCCGGCGACGCGCACCACCTGGCCGGGCCGGGCGCGTTTCAGGTCCTTGGCGCGGTAGCCGCGTTTGAAGCGGGGCAGGTGGCGGACCAGGGCCATGGGGTGCTTGCCCAGGCTGACGCCCAGGTGGCGGTAGTCTTCGATCAGGGTGG
>JBFJUC010000473.1:0-1704 GCA_041624875.1 Alcanivorax sp. | reverse complement strand
GGCCAGCTCATAGCTGGACTGCTGATCCTGTAATCCGAGCGCGGCGGCCAGTTGAATGCCGGTCCACAGCCCTTCGGCGCTCTGACGACCGATGCGGCGCTCGTACTGCTTGTAGTAGTCCCACCCCATCCGCAGGCGGCCTTCCTGGTAATAGAGTTTGGCCAATTGCAGGGTGGCGTGAGTGGAGCGACCGTTGAGGCGCAGGGCCCTTACGAAGGCGTCCTTGGCGTCATCAGGCCGCCCCAGCGCCACGTAACTTTGCCCCATATTACTGAAGGCGCTGGCGCGGCCTTCGTAATTGGGGTCGTTGGCGGCGCGTTTGAATTTTTTCAGGGCCTCTTCATAGCGCCGCTGGGTGTACAGCAAGGTGCCGTAGTTGTTCAGCGCCGGGGCATAGTCGCTGTCCGCGGACAGCGCCTTGCGGTAGTGGTATTCCTCTTTCTCCGCGTCGCGCTCGTAGTTGTACAGCAGCGCCATGGCGTTGTGGGCGGCGGCGCTGTTGTCATCGATGGAAAGCGCCCGGGAGAAATGCCGGCGGGCTTCGGAAGGGTCGCCCATCTGCAGGTACTGCAAGCCGGCGGCGACCCGGGTGCGTACCGCCTCCGCCGGGTCGGCGGCGGGCCCGCCGCCGGTGGTCGTGGTGGTGCAGCCGGCCATCGCGACGGCGGCCACCAGAATCAGAACGAGCTGTCGAAGCATTGGGTTCATTGCACGGATGCTGTTTTGCTGTCGGGCTGTTCCGAGCGATGGAAAATGGATTCCTTCCACCGTTCGCTGCGACGGGTACGGTCTTTCACTTCGCCCACCAACTGGCCGCAGGCGGCGTCGATATCGTCACCGCGGGTGGTGCGCACGGTGGTCATCACGCCATTGTCATTCAGGAATTTGTGGAATGCCAGAATGTCGCTTTTGCGCGAGCGTTCATAGCCCGCGTGGGGGAACGGGTTGAAGGGAATCAGGTTCACCTTCACCGGAATACCGCGCAGCAGCTTAACCAGCTGACGGGCGTGCTCCGGCTTGTCGTTCACATCGCGCAGCATCACGTATTCCATGGTGATGGTGTTGTGGCGATGGGTGATGTTATCGCTGTAACGCTTGCACGCCGCCATCAGATCCTTGAGCGGATACTTGCGGTTAAGCGGCACCAGTTCGTTGCGCAGCTCATCGTTGGGGGCGTGCAGACTCACCGCCAAGGACACGTCCAGGTCAGCGCTGAGTTGATCAATCTTGGGGATTAACCCGGAGGTGGACAGGGTAATGCGGCGCTTGCTGATGCCGTAGCCCAGGTCGTCACGCATCAGGCGCATGGCGGCCAGCACCGGCTGATAGTTCAGCAGCGGCTCGCCCATGCCCATCATCACCACATTGGTGACCGGGTGCTCACCCAGGTTCTTGCGCGGGCCGAACGACCGGCTCGCCTGCCACACCTGGCCGATGATTTCCGAGCTGTTCAGATCGCGCTGGAAGCCTTGCTTGCCGGTGGAGCAAAAACTGCAGTCCACGGCGCAACCCACCTGGGAAGAGACACACAGCGTGCCGCGGCGACCGTCGGGAATAAAAACGGTCTCCACGGCGCCGCCGTTGTCGGCCTCGAACACCCATTTACGGGTGCCGTCCCGGGAGATGCCCTCATGGAGCACCTTCGGGCCGCGAATTTCCGCCACGCGGAGGAGTTTTTCACGCAGGGCCTTGCCCACGTCGGTC
>JBFJUC010000472.1:0-1717 GCA_041624875.1 Alcanivorax sp. | reverse complement strand
GGCAAACACCAGGATATAGTGGTTGGTGACGAACTCGATGATACGATCCATGACTGCATTCCTGCCGGCGGAAAATCGGCGACAAGTATACACACCAGCGCTCGGTTAAGATAAGGCACCATGACGGAACCCGTGAAACCCTATTTTCGATTACTGGCGCTGCTGATTGTGCCGGCGCTGGTGCTGACCAGCACCGGTGCGCCCGCCGAAGAGCCCTCCGAGGCGCAACTGGAAGCGCTCAAGGAGCGCATCGAAGCGCTGTCCGAGGCCCAGCAGAAAGAAGCCCGCGAGCGCGACTCGGTGCAAAGCGAGCTGCGCGAGGCGGAAACCCGCGTTGGCGCGCTGACCCGTGAACGACGCCAGCTGGAGCGCGACGCCCAACAGGCCGAGTCGCGACTGGCCCGGCTGGAAGCCGAGCAGGCGGAACTGGCCGAGGAAAAGAAGGTGCAGCTTCGCTGGCTGGTCAAGACCGTGCGCGCCAGCTACCAGAGCGGCCGCGAGGAGCGGCTGAAACTGATGCTCAATCAGCAGGAGCCGGACCAGATCGCGCGCCTGCTGCGCTACCAGGAATACTTCCAGCGGGCACGCACCGACCGCCTCGCCCACCTCGAAGACGAGCTGGTGGAACTGCGCCGGGTGGCTCGGGAAGTGGCCGATGCCCGCGCCGAGCTTCTGGACCGCCGCACCGCGCTGGCGCGCAGCCAGGAACAGCTGGAGCAGGCCGCCCGGGAACGGGAAACCACCCTGGCCAAACTGGAGCGTTCCCTGGATCAGCGGGGCGGCGACATCGACCGCCTGCGCGCCGACCAGCAGCGCCTGGAAAAGCTGCTCGCCGAGATGGAGCGCAGCATGCCGGAAATGGCGCCCGCCAACCGCGGCACGCCGTTCGCCAAACTGGCCGGAGAGCTGCCTTGGCCGGTGCCCGGTCAGGTGCTGTCCAGTTTCAATTCCAGCCGCGAAGGCGCGTTGCGCTGGGAAGGCGTGGTACTGGCCGCTGAAGAAGGCACGCCGGTGCGCGCCATCCATCCCGGGCGGGTGGTGTTCGCCGACTGGATGCGCGGCTACGGCCTGCTCACCATCGTCGACCACGGCGGTGGCTACCTGACGCTTTACGGCTACAATCAAAGCCTTCTGCGCGATGTCGGCGAATGGGTCGCGGTGGGCGACACTCTGGCCCTGGCCGGCCAGTCCGGCGGCAATAACCGCAGCGCGCTGTACTTTGAAATCCGCAATCGGGGCAAGGTGGTGAACCCGACACGCTGGTGCGACCGCCGTGTTACACTGCCGCCCATTGCCCGAAACTAGGGCCTGTTCACACTACTTGCATCACGCCTGTTGAGGCTAAAAATCCACCAATCAAGGCGCGAGGAGAGAAGTTTGGTGGCTCCAAATGAACGACGAACAACGCGGAGTGGTGGTTTTTTAGCCTCAACCCGAAGGGCTGGAGCCATTTTGGCCCCCAGCGTCGTTGTCGGTCGCTTATTTGGAATGACCAAACGGCGCTCCCTCCGCCTAGCTGGAGACCAAAATGGCATCCAGCAGGCGTGATGCAAGTAGTGTGAACAGGCCCACCAACGCCCTTGGTCTGGGGAATTACATGCTGAAAACGTCTCACCCCCTGCTCCGCCGCACCGCGCTGAGCGCCGCCCTGCTGCTGACCGTCTCGTTCTCCGCCCCGACCTTCGCCGCCGACCTCGAAGTCGATGAGCAGGCCCGC
>JBFJUC010000471.1:0-1730 GCA_041624875.1 Alcanivorax sp. | reverse complement strand
GAAATGGGTCTGATCGACAGCGGCATCCGTTTGCCGCTGGTTCATTTGTCGGAGGCCGCCCAGCCACGCTTGCGCGAAACGCTGCGTAGCTGCGGTCTCCTGGAGGGATAATGCATCGTAGTTTGATTGTTGCCGGCGCCGCGGCGCTGAGCCTGGCCGGGTGCGGCCTGATTCCGGATAACAGCCTGCGCTACCGGGAAGCACAAGTGCTGGAGCCGATGACGGTGCCCGGCGATATGGTATTCATCGGCGCGGAGCCGCTTTACGCGGTGCCGCAGATGGAGCGCCGGCTGCAGGGTAAAGGCGAGGGCGAGGACAAGTTCAAAGCGCCCCGCCCGCCGCAACTGGTGGCGGCGCCCGGCGAAGCCGAGGAAGACCAGGAGGATGCCCCGGTGACGGCGCCCGCCGACACCGGCCAGCCGGTGCTGGCCAAGGACGGCAGCGGCTATCCGATCATCATGATGCCCACCAGCTTTGCCTGGGCCTGGGAGAAGGTCACCGAGGCGCTTACCCAGACCGACCTGCGCGTCACCGACCGCAACCGGGACCAGGGCGTGTTTTTCCTCACGGTTCCAGAGCGTTATCAGCTGCAGCCGCCTCAGGCGCGCCTGAAATTGAGCCACACCACCAATGGTATCCAGGTGGCGGTGCTCAACGAGGAAGGCACGGCACTGGCCGAAAAAGCATCGGGCCTGGCGATTCTGGAAAGCATCAACGGCGAATTGTGAACCGGGCTCCGGCCGCCGGCCGCCGGCCGGGCCGTATAGGGGGAGAGCGTTCTTGCGGCTGGCGTCCCTGGGCAGTGGCAGTAAAGGCAACGGCACCCTGGTGTGCGCTGGCGATCTGCTGGTGCTGGTGGATTGCGGTTTTTCCCTGCGGGAAACGGAACGCCGGCTTGAGGCCCTGGGGCTCAGCGCCAGGGATCTGGCCGCGCTGCTGGTGACCCACGAGCACGGCGACCACGTGCGCGGCGCCGGCGCCCTGGCGCGCAAGTACAAAACCCCTTTGTACAGCAGCTTCGGCACCGCCCGTGCGGTGACCGGAAAGGCGGCCGGTTTCCACGGCGCCGACTGGCGTGAAGTGCGGCCGGGCCGGGCCTTTGAGCTGGCGGATATGACGGTGATGCCGGTGACCGTGCCCCATGACGCCCTGGAGCCCTGCCAGTACCGCTTCAGCTGGCGGCAACGGGAGCTGGGCGTGCTCACCGATCTGGGCTCGCTGACGCCCCATGTGGTGGCGGCCTATCGCGAATGCGACGCCCTGGTGCTGGAGTGCAACCACGAGCCGGAGCTGCTCGCCGCCGGCCCCTATCCGGCGTCCCTGAAACGGCGGGTGGGGGGTAATCTGGGGCACCTGAGCAACCAGCAGGCGGCAACGCTTTTGGGTCACTGCAATGTGGATCGGCTTCAGCACCTGGTGCTGTCGCATCTCAGCGAGCAGAACAATACGCCGGATCACGCTCTGGGCTGGATACACCAGGCGGTGGAAGCGGGCCGCGAGCGTATCCGCGTGGCCAGCCAGGCGCAGGGCTTTGGCTGGCTCGACATTCACTAAGACGCCCCGGCGGCGAGCGCGCGGGGTTCTCAAACTAACGCAGGTAGGTCATGGAAAAGCGCGACGAACTCTATGCGGGTAAAGCCAAGTCCGTATTCACCACCGACGATCCGGAGCGGCTGGTGATCGTGTTCCGCAACGACACTTCCGCCTTCGACGGCAAGAAGAAAGAAGCG
>JBFJUC010000470.1:0-1739 GCA_041624875.1 Alcanivorax sp. | reverse complement strand
GGCGTCGAGTACCCGGTCCTCGGCGGCGTCCTCGGCTTTGTGCCGGACGCGGGCCATTTCCTTTTCGCGCAGCAACTTGATCGCCACTTCCATCAGGTCGCGGATGATGGATTCCACGTCCCGGCCCACGTAGCCCACCTCGGTGAATTTGGTGGCTTCGATCTTCAAGAAGGGCGCGTCGGCCAGTTTCGCCAGGCGCCGCGCGATTTCGGTTTTACCGACGCCGGTGGGGCCGATCATGAGGATGTTCTTGGGCGCCACTTCGGCGCGCATTTCTTCCGGCAGCTGCATGCGCCGCCAGCGGTTGCGCAGCGCCAGTGCCACCGCCTTCTTGGCGTTTTCCTGGCCGACGATGTGTCGGTTGAGTTCGCTGACGATGTCACGGGGAGACAAGGAGGACACTATTCGATCTCCTCAAAGGTGTGATTCTGGTTGGTGTAGATACAGATGTCGCCGGCGATTTTCAGGCTTTGCGCGACCACGTCGCGGGCCGGCATGTCGGTGTTGTGCAGCAGGGCGCTGGCGGCGGATTGCGCGAACGGGCCGCCGGAGCCGATCGCGATCAGCCCTTCTTCGGGCTCCACCACGTCGCCGTTACCGGTGATGATCAGGGAGTTTTCTTTGTCCGCCACGGCGAGCAGCGCTTCCAGGCGGCGCAGCGCGCGGTCGGTGCGCCAGTCCTTGGCGAGCTCCACGGCGGCGCGCACCAGATGGCCTTGATGTTTTTCCAGCTGGGCTTCGAAGCGCTCGAACAGCGTGAAGGCGTCGGCGGTGCCACCGGCGAAACCGGCGATCACCTTGCCGTGGTAGAGGCGGCGCACCTTGCGCGCGTTGCCTTTCATGATGGTATTGCCCAGCGTTACCTGGCCGTCGCCGCCGATTACGACGTTATTGCCGCGCCGCACCGAGACGATGGTCGTGCCGTGATATTGCTCCACGGAAAACCTCCTTATCCTGATTTGAATTGGATGTGCGGGTGGCACGGGAGGTTTTCAAGCGCAGGGTGCTTTTCAGAGGCTCTTTAGTCTTTCAATTGGATCGGCAGGGTCTCCACGCCGCTGGCGGCCAGTTTGTCCTGGGCGCGGTGCAAGGTGTTGATGTTGTCGTAGGGGCCGATCATCACCCGATGCCAGGTGTCGCCGTTGTCCATGTCCACTGGCTGGATGCGCGCCTGATAGCCTTTGAGGATCAGTTCCGCGCGGCGCCGGTCGGCGTCCTTTTCATTGCGGAAGCTGCCGGCTTGCAGCAGGAAGCGCTTGTCGTGACGTCCCGCCACCGGCTTGTCGGCGCTCTTTTCGCTGCCGGCGGTGTTGTTATTGCCGCCACGGCTGGTTTCCGGCTCGTCGCCTTCGCCCTTGGGCACGATCACTTCCATCTTCGGCAGCACCGCGTAGAAATCGAACTTGGGCTGGTCGTCCTTGGCGGTGCCGTCGCTGTCCTTTTCCTTGGGCTGCGGCTTCTCGGCCACGGTGCGGTCACCGCCGCCGGTGCGGCCCTGTTCCATCTGCACCTGGGCGAGGTGGAACAGGAACGCCACGAACAGGCCACCGATGACGCCGGTGAACAGCCAGACCCAGCCGGGCACCTGGCGAGATTGTTTTTTCGAGCCGCCGCGACTGGCGCCACGGCGCGAGGTGTTCTTCGCCATTACATACGCTCCAGGGGTGTCAGGCCCAACAGCGCCAGGCCCCGTGACAGGGTGCGCGCGGTGAGCGCCGCCAGTTTCAGGCGGCTGGCGC
>JBFJUC010000469.1:0-1740 GCA_041624875.1 Alcanivorax sp. | reverse complement strand
CATCGGTGATCGCCGGCAGGGAATGGATCACATCGCCCATGGAGGAGGTTTTGATCAGCAGAACACGCATACCGCCCGTCCGTCGTGGTTCATCGCGGCACGCCCGGCAACCGTGCCAGGGCCTGAATCACCCGGTCCGGTTCCAGCTGGCGAAGACAATTGAGATGGCCCAGCGGGCATTCGCGCTGGAAACAGGGGCTGCATTCCAGCCCCAGTCGCTCAATCGCCACCGCTTCGCCCAGCGGCGGCGTAAAGCCGGGTGAAGTGGAACCGTACACCGCCACCAGCGGCCGGCCCAGTGCGGCGGCAATGTGCATCAGGCCGGAATCGTTGCTGACCACGGCATCGGTGACCGACAGCAAGTCCACCGCCTGCTCCAGGCTGGTGGCGCCGGCCAGAATCGACGCCTCGCCGCGCTGCGCTTCCGGCAGCGCCTCGATGATCTGCTCGGCCACCGGCCGGTCCTTGGCGGAACCGAACAGCCAGACACGCCCGCCCTGCTCGATCCAGTGGCGGGCGACGGCGGCGTAGTGGTATTCCGGCCAGCGTTTGGACGGGCCGAATTCAGCGCCGGGGCACAGCCCCAGCACCGGGCGGTCGTCGGCAAGCCGCTGGTCGGCGCGGGCGGCGGCCACCGCGTCGCTGTCCACGCGCAGCCGGGGCGGCTGGATCGACGCCCGAGCCGGCGGCGGCGCGTCGGCGTCCAGCGCCAGTGCCACGAAGCGCTGCACCATCAAGGGGTAGCGGTCTTTGTCCAGCTTGCGCACATCGTTAAGCAGGCCGTAACGCATTTCGCCACGCCAGCCGGTACGCACCGGAATACCGGCCCAGAAGGGAATCAACGCGGACTTGAGGGAATTGGGGAGCACCAAGGCGCGGTCGTAGCCGCCACGCAGGGCGCGGCCTTCGGCGCGCCGCTGACGCAGCTTCAGCTCACCGTGGCCGAACGGCAGATCCAGCGCCTGGCGCACTTCCGGCATGCGTGACAGCAATGGCCGGCACCAGGCCGGCGCCAGCACATCAATGTCACAGGGCTGTTGCCGCTGCAGTTCGGCGAACAGTGTCTGGGCCATGACCATGTCGCCGACCCAGGACGGGCCGACGACCAGGATGCGTGGGCGCCGCGATTCAGACACTCAGGAAACGTGGGTCAGCCATTCCTGGTGGCGGTCGTGCTTGTCGCGCACCAGATCGAAGTAAACGGTCTGCAGCTCTACGGTGTTCGGCCCGCGCTTGCCTTCACCGATGATGCGGCCGTCCAGCTCGCGGATCGGCGTCACTTCCGCCGCCGTGCCGGTGAAAAACGCCTCGTCGGCGATGTAGAACTCATCGCGGGTAAGGCGCTTTTCGCGCACCGTGTAGCCGTGCTCTTCAGCCAGCTGGATGATGGTCTTACGGGTAATACCGTCCAGGCAGGAGGTCAGCTCCGGGGTGTACAGCACCTTGTCACGGATCAGGAATACGTTCTCGCCGGACCCTTCCGCCACATAGCCTTCGTTATCCAGCAACAGGGCTTCGTCGGCACCGCCGGACAGGGCTTCATTCAGGGCCAGCATGGAATTGATGTAATTGCCGTTGGCCTTGGCCTTGCACATGGTGATGTTGACGTGGTGCCGGGTATAGCTGGAGGTGCGCACCTTGATGCCCAGCTCCAGGGCTTCCGGGCTCATGTAGGCGGGCCATTCCCAGGCGGCGACCATGACGTGCACTTTCAGGTTGTGCGCGCGCAGGCCCATGCCT
>JBFJUC010000468.1:0-1756 GCA_041624875.1 Alcanivorax sp. | reverse complement strand
ATGTCCTTACCCTGGGCCCGTAATTCCGCTGCTTTGGAAGTAATCGCCAGAGTGGGGGAAGGTTTGATGCGTTGTACGCGGTCGGAGAGGTTGATATCGGACATGCACTCCTCATTTCTCTAATGAGTTCGGGCCGCGCCGTGGGCGCGGGTAGGGGAGGCCAATACTAACGCATTCGGGACCAGGAATCATGTCAGACACCGCGTTCAAACTGCATTCCGACTACCAGCCGGCCGGCGACCAGCCCGCCGCCATCGCCGGCCTGATCGAGGGTATCGGCGACGGCCTGGGCCACCAGACCCTGCTGGGCGTAACGGGTTCCGGCAAGACCTTCACCATGGCCAATGTGATCCAGGAGATTCAACGCCCCACCATCATCCTGGCGCCCAATAAAACCCTGGCCGCCCAGCTCTACGGTGAGTTCAAGGAGTTCTTCCCGGAGAACGCGGTGGAGTACTTCGTCTCTTATTACGACTACTACCAGCCGGAAGCCTACGTGCCCAGCTCGGACACCTTCATTGAGAAGGATGCCTCGGTGAACGAGCACATCGAGCAGATGCGCCTGTCCGCCACCAAGGCGATTCTGGAGCGCCGCGACACCATTATCGTGGCCACGGTGTCGGCGATCTACGGCCTGGGTGATCCGGCCAGCTACCACGCCATGGTGTTGCACCTGGTGCGCGGCGATCACATCGACCAGCGCGATCTGCTGCGGCGGCTGGCGGAGCTGCAGTACACCCGCAACGAGATGGATTTCCGCCGCGCCACCTACCGGGTGCGCGGCGACGTGATCGATATTTTCCCCGCCGAGGAAGAGAAAGAGGCGGTGCGCATCGAATTGTTCGACGACGAGATCGAGGACATCAGCATCTTCGACCCGCTCACCGGCGAAGTGATCAAGCGGGTGGGGCGCATCACTATCTACCCGAAGAGCCATTATGTGACGCCCCGGGACACGGTGCTGGCGGCCATTGAGATGATCAAGGTGGAGTTGGAGGAACGCCTCAAGCAACTCAAGGACAACAACAAGCTGGTGGAGGCCCAGCGGCTGGAGCAGCGCACCCGTTTCGATATCGAGATGCTGCAGGAACTGGGTTACTGCAACGGCGTGGAGAACTATTCACGGCTGTTTTCCGGGCGTCAGCCCGGCGAGGCGCCGCCCACCCTGTTCGACTACCTGCCCGAGGACGCGATGCTGATCGTGGACGAATCCCACGTCACCATTCCCCAGCTCGGCGGCATGTACAAAGGCGACCGCTCGCGTAAGGAAACCCTGGTGGAGTTCGGCTTCCGGTTGCCGTCGGCCATGGATAACCGGCCGCTCAAGTTCGAGGAATGGGAACGGCTGGCGCCGCAGATGGTGTTCGTGTCCGCCACGCCGGGGCCCTACGAGCAGGCCCACGCTGGCCAGGTGGTGGAGCAGGTGGTGCGCCCCACCGGCTTGGTCGACCCGGCCCTCGAGGTGAGGCCTGCCGGCAGCCAGGTGGACGACCTGCTCGGCGAAGTGCGCGAGAGCGTGGAAAAAGGCGAGCGGGTGCTGGTGACCACGCTGACCAAGCGGATGGCCGAGGAGTTGACCCAGTATCTGACCGAGCTCGGAATCCGCGTGCGCTATCTGCACAGTGATGTCGAGACCCACGAGCGGGTGGAGATCCTCAGCGGTCTGCGGCGCGCCGAGTTCGACGTTCTGGTGGGGATCAATCTGCTGCGCGAGGGACTCGACCTGCCCGAGGTGGCGCTGGTGGCGATTCTCGAT
>JBFJUC010000467.1:0-1758 GCA_041624875.1 Alcanivorax sp. | reverse complement strand
GCGAAAGGCAAGCTGTGCTTGCCGGCGGGATGCCAGGGCGCTATCCCAAACCCTCCATCAAGACCTCTGGGATCCTGCCGGCCGGCTTTGCCGACCTTTCGCGGGCAGGGCCCGCTCCCCCAAGGCCGCCCTCAGGCTCAGAGATCCGCGAGGGGGTGAGTCTGGGCCGGGTTCTGGAAGAAGCCGTCGATGTAGGCTGGCTCGACCTGGTCGACGTTGCGGTGGCGGAAGCGGGGTTTGCCGTCCTTGTCGATGAGCAGGGCGCGGACGCCTTCGCGGAAGTCGGCGTGCAGGGTGCATTGCACCGCCAGGCTCCATTCCATACGGAAGACTTCGGCGAGGGACAGGTAGCGGCTGCGTTCGAGTTGTTCCCAGATCAGGTGGGCGGTTTGCGGGCAGCCGTCGGCGAGGGTGGCGCGGGCTTTGTCGAGCCAGCCGTCGCATTGTTTGTGGTTGAGGATGCGGTGCACCACTTCGTTGACGGTGGCGGCATCACAGAGGCGGTTGATGGTGTCCAGGTGGTCCATCACCGCCGGGGTGAGGGTGTCCGGGCGCGTGGCCAGGTCCTGCAGGGTGCGGTGCAGTTGCCGGCGGTTGGCGTCGCGGTCGTCCTGGTAGTGGGTTTCGGCGAGGGCGTCGAGCACCTGTTCACGGTCGGCGTCGACGAAGCGGTCGGCGAGCCCCAGATCCAGGGCGTCGCGGGCGTTGAGGTGGACGCCGGTGAGGCCCAGGAACAGGCCGGTCTTGCCGGGCAGGCGGTTGAGAAACCAGCTGGCGCCCACGTCCGGGAACAGGCCGATGGTGATTTCCGGCATGGCGAGCCGGCTTTTCGGACCCACCAGACGGAACTGGCTGGCCTGCATCAGGCCCATGCCGCCGCCCATCACGACGCCGTCCGCCCAGCAGATGATCGGGGTCTCGGAGGTGTGCAGACGATAGTCGAGCCGGTATTCGCTGGCGAAGTAGTGCTCGGTGAACGGGTTCCGCCGTTGCCCGGCATGCTTGACCATGGCGCCGTGCAGCGCGACCACGTCACCGCCGGCGCTGAGCGCCTTGCCGCCGTTCCCTTCCAGCCAGATCGCCACGACTTCGTCGCGGGCCTGCCAGTCGGTGATTTGCCGGTCCAGGGCCTCGATCATTTCCAGGCTGAGGGCGTTGAGGGTGCGCGGGGCGTTGAGCGTGGCTCGGCCGATCAGGTGGCCGCTGCCGGTGGTGCGTTCTTCGAACTGTACACTTTCTTGGAACTGTACATTGTCGGTCATGCCGAGAGGGTCCTTAATGGGTCGGTAATGCGAAGGTTCACAGGGACCAGTCTATGGGGTCCTTGCCGTGTTGCAGAAGGTATTGGTTGGCGCGGGAAAAGTGCCCGCAGCCCAGGAAGCCGCGATGGGCGGACAGCGGCGACGGGTGCGGCGCGGTGAGCACGCAGTGGCGCTGCCGGTCGATCAGCTTGCCTTTTTTCTGGGCGTAGCTGCCCCACAGGAAAAACACCACGCCTTCCCGTTCCCGGTTGATGTGCTCGATGGCCTGGTCGGTGAAGTCTTCCCAGCCCTGGCGCTGATGGGAGGCGGCCTGCCCGGCGCGCACGGTGAGCACCGCGTTGAGCAGCAGCACACCCTGGCGCGCCCAGGCGTCCAGGTTGCCGTGGCTGGGCGCCGGGATGCCCAGGTCCCGTTCGATTTCCTTGAAAATATTAATCAGCGACGGCGGCGTGCGCACGCCCGGCTGCACCGAGAAGCACAGCCCGTGGGCCTGGTT
>JBFJUC010000466.1:0-1762 GCA_041624875.1 Alcanivorax sp. | reverse complement strand
GAAGAGCGTATGCAGGGTCTGGTCGTAGGGCACATGGGAATAGGTGTAGTGGGCGCCGATCTCATGCAGCGCCAGAAACGAGAACATCATCAGGTAGGCGCTGCGCGAGAACCGGAACCAGCGGCGCGTCGCCCACAGGCCGATGACGAACAGCACCGCCACGGCGTTTTCCATCGCCCAGGTCGCCGGCTCGCGGGGCGCCACCGCCAGCACCGCAAACAACACCACGAACAGCGCCATCAGCACACCGAAACAACGCCGGTTGGACATCCCTTTTCCTCTTTCGCCACGACACAACGCCGAAGCCGTCTATAACGTCACAGGAGGCCTCACCATTGCAAGCGCGCCGAGCCGGCAAGGGCGCATTGACAGACTGTCGGCGCCACGCGCATTTTGGTCCGATCAGAACAACAAGATGACACCGGAGCCCCAACATGAAACCAGAGGTCCGTGCAGACCTTCACCGGCGCACCCTGGAGGCGCTCAACGGGACGCGGCCGGAAGGCCGGGCCGCCCCCGGCGAGGTGCCGGTGGACCGCTATCTGGACCGCGACCGTGCCGACCGGGAGCGGGCCCTGATGCGGCGCCGCCCCCAGGCGGTGGCCGCCAGCAGCGAACTGCCCGCCGCCGGCGCCTGGCTGGCCCGCGACCGGCTGGGCGTGCCTTTGCTGCTGGTGCGTCAGGAGGACGGCGCGTTGCGGGCCTTCCTCAACGTCTGTCGCCACCGGGGCGCCCGCCTGCTGGACGAAGGCGCCGGCCACAGCGCCCGGACCTTTGTTTGCCCTTACCACGCCTGGACCTACGCCCTGGACGGAAGCCTGAAGGGGCTGCCCCAGGCGTTCGGCTTTCCCTGCCTGAACAAGGCGGAATCCGGGCTGCGGCGCCTGGCCGTTCGGGAGCGCGGCGGCCTGGTCTGGGTAGTCGCCGACCCGGATCTCGCGGACAGCGATATCGACAGCCATCTCGATCCATTGATGGGCGAGCTGGAAGCCCTGGATCTGTCCGCGCCCGTGGCCTACGCGCCGCGCCACTATGAGGTGGCCGCCAACTGGAAACTGCTGGTGGACGGTTCCCTTGAGGCCTACCACTTCAAGGTGGCGCACCGGAATACCATCGCGCACCTGTTCACCGACAACCTCCAGATCATCGACGAAGCGGGACTCAATCGCCGGCTGTATTTGGTCAAATCCAACCTGGACCCGGCCAACCCGCCGGACGCCGAAGGCTTTGAACCGCGCCGGCACGGCAACATTCTGTACTTCTTTTTTCCCAACACCACCGTGCTGGTGCAGCCCGACCACGCCCAGTTCAGCACCCTGGAGCCGCTCGGGCCGAACCGTACCCGTGTCCACGAGATCACCCTGCTGCCCGCCGCCCCGGACAGCGACAAAGCGGAGCGTTACTGGCAAGCCAACGTGGACCTGTACCGGCGCACCCTGGCCGAGGACTACAACCTGTCGGAATCGATCCAGAAGGGACTGCCGTCCGGCGCCAATCAGGTACTCACTTTCGGCACGTTTGAGTACAGCGCGCCGCGTTTTCACCGGCAATTGGAGGCGGAACTCAACGCCGCCGGCCGAGCGCCGTGAACCACCCCCTCCACCAGGGGATGCCCGCCATCGGCGAATAGCGTATAAGGGCGGCATGAAAACCCCGAAACGGATACAACCCCTGGTCGATGACGGCCTGGTGGACGAAGTGATCAGCCGGCTGATGAGCGGCAAAGAGGCGGACATCTATGTGGTCCGCTGCGGCGACCGGG
>JBFJUC010000465.1:0-1771 GCA_041624875.1 Alcanivorax sp. | reverse complement strand
GGCCGCCTGCGGATGGGGTGGGACTACTACAAGCAGTACGAGCGCCGCATCGGTCGTCAGAGCGCCGAAGGGCTGTGGACCGGCATTCAACTGGCCGCCGCGCTCGGATTACAGGATCAGCAGTCCAGCTATGAGCTGGCCTTGCAGAATCTCTATCCCGGTACCCGGGAGCACAAGCTCTGGCAGGAATGGCGGAGCGCGCAGGAGGGACGTCAATGAGCGCCAACGAGACCGTATTACCCGGCGAGAGACTGCGCCGGGCCCGGGAAGAAAAGGGGCTCAGCCAGGAGGAAGCCTGCAAGCACCTGCGGCTGTCCACTTCCTATATGCGGGCCCTGGAACAGGACGATTACGAGCGCCTGCCCGAGGCCCCCTTTATCAAGGGCTATCTGCGTAATTACGCCCGCTTCCTGGGCCTGCCGGCGGAAGAGCTGGCCCGGCAGTTCCAGCAGCGCGTGGATGAAATGCGCCAGGACGAGCGCGAGCGCGAACAAGCCGCCCTGGACGATGCCCCCAGCCACCGGGAATGGCGTTTGCCGGCCCTGGTGGTGCTGGTGGTGGTGCTGTTGGTGGCCGTGGGCTGGTGGCTGTGGCCCCGCGACGAGCTGAGCGCGCCGGACCCGGGCGTGGACGACGGCGGCCGCGGCGGCGAGGAAACCTTCGACAGCCCGGCCCCGCCCGAGGCGCCGGAGCCGGCCATGCCGGAAACCAACCAGCCCAGCGACCCGGTAGAGGACAGCCTGCAGCCGCCGTCCGAAGGCGGCGGCGACGGCCAACAGGGCGCCGAGCCGCCCTCCAATCAATCCAACGACGGCTCCTCCGGCGGTGAACCCGCGTCCCGCCCGGAGCTGGCGGAACAAACCCCGCAAAATCAGGCCTCGCAAACCGAGCTGGCCGCCGCCCCCGGCGAAGACGGCATCGACAGCCTGACCCTGGAATTTTCCCGCGTTTGCTGGATCAAAGTGGTGGACGCCTCCGGCGCCACGCTCACCCAGGGCCAACAAACCGCCGGTGGCAGCGTTAACCTGGACGGCGAGGCGCCGTTCCGCGTTACCCTGGGCGACGCGGCGGCGGTGAGCGCGGTGCGCGTCAATGGCGCCGCGGTCAGCTTGCCCAGCCAACGCTCCGGTGACGTGGTCCGCGTCACGCTGCCCTAGTCGTTTCAGGAGTTAGCATGGAACCGGAAGTCTCCATCAAGCGCCGTAAATCCCGTCAGATTCACGTCGGCTCCGTGCCGGTGGGCGGCGATGCGCCGATCTCCGTGCAGAGCATGACCAACACCGACACCTGTGACGTGGAGGCCACCGTTGGCCAGATCCGCCGTCTGCAGGAAGTGGGCGCCGATATCGTGCGCGTCTCGGTGCCCGACATGGACGCCGCCGAGGCCTTCGGAAAGATCCGCAAGCAGGTGAGCCTGCCGCTGGTGGCGGACATCCACTACGACTACAAAATCGCCCTGAAAGTGGCCGGCGAAGGCGCCGACTGCCTGCGCATCAACCCGGGCAACATCGGCCGCGAAGACCGGGTGCGCGCGGTGATCGAATCCGCCCGCGACCACGGCGTGCCGATCCGCATTGGCGTCAACGCCGGCTCCCTGGAAAAAGAGCTGCAACGCAAGTACGGCGAACCGACCAGCGACGCGCTGGTGGAATCCGCCCTGCGCCACGCCGAAATCCTCGACCGCTACGACTTCCAGGACTTCAAGGTCAGCGTCAAAGCCTCCAACGTCTTCATGACCCTGCAGGCCTACCGCAAGCTGGCCAGCCAGATC
>JBFJUC010000464.1:0-1778 GCA_041624875.1 Alcanivorax sp. | reverse complement strand
CATAGCCCGCCCCGTCACGTCAATCTATGAACGGCCGGAGTCATTCCCTATGATTCCGGTCGTTTGGTTATAAATCGGCGCCCCACCCCGCGCGCCGCCGTGCAAGCCAGGACTCTTCCATGCAAAGCATCGAACAACTGATCGCCCAGGAAATCAACGCCCAGCCCCGGCAGGTGGCGGCCACCGTGACCCTGCTGGACGAAGGCGCCACGGTGCCCTTCATCGCCCGCTACCGTAAAGAGGTGACCGGCGGCCTGGACGACACCCAGCTGCGCACGTTGGAAGAGCGGCTGCGCTACCTGCGCGAGCTGGAGGAGCGCCGCGAGACCATCCTCAAAAGCATCGCCGAGCAGGAAAAGCTGACCCCGGAACTGGAAAAGGCGATCCAGGAGGCGGACACCAAAACCCGCCTGGAAGACCTTTACCTGCCGTACAAACCCAAGCGCCGCACCCGCGCGCAGATCGCCCGCGAAGCCGGCCTGGAACCGCTCGCCGACGCGCTGCTGGACCACCCCGACCAAGACCCGGAACAGACCGCCGCCGGCTACCTGAACGAAGAACACAAGATCGCGACCGCCAAGGACGCCCTGGACGGTGCCAAGCAGATTCTGATGGAGCGCTTCGCGGAGAACGCCGAGCTGCTCACCCGGCTGCGCACCTTCCTTTGGGAAAAGGCGCACGTACAGGCGAAGCTGGCCGACGGCAAGGAAGAGGAAGGCGCCAAGTTCCGCGACTACTTCGAACATCAGGAGGCGCTCAAGAACATTCCCAGCCACCGCGCCCTGGCGCTGTTCCGGGGCCGCAACGAGGGCGTGCTGCACGTTTCCATGGTGCTGCCCGAAGAACTGGAGAGCGCCCAGCCGCACCCCTGCGAAGCGATGGTCACCGAGGTGGCGGGCTGGCGCCATGAAGGGCGCGCCGCCGACGACTGGCTCGGCGAGGTGATGCGCTGGACCTGGAAGATCAAGCTCAACACCCACCTGGAAACCGAGCTGCTGGGCCGCGTGCGCGAGATGGCCGAGGAAGAGGCGATCCAGGTGTTCGCGCGCAACCTGAAAAGCCTGTTGATGGCCTCGCCGGCCGGCCCCAAGGCGACCATGGGCCTGGACCCGGGCCTGCGCACCGGCGTCAAGGTGGTGGTGGTGGACGCCACCGGCAAGCTGCTGGAACACACCACGATTTTCCCGCACCAGCCCAAGAAGCAGTGGGACCCGTCCCTGGCCACGCTGGCCAAACTCAGTGCCAAACACGACGTCTCGCTGATCGCCATCGGCAACGGCACCGCCAGCCGCGAAACCGACAAACTGGCCGGCGAAGTGGTCAAGCAACTGAGCGACCGCAACATCCAGAAGATCATGGTGTCCGAGGCGGGCGCGTCGGTGTACTCCGCGTCGGAAATGGCGGCGCGGGAATTTCCCGATCTGGACGTGTCATTCCGTGGCGCGGTGTCCATCGCCCGGCGTCTGCAGGACCCGCTGGCGGAGCTGGTGAAAATCGACCCGAAGTCGATCGGCGTGGGCCAGTACCAGCACGATGTCAGCCAGGTGAAGATGTCGCGCTCCCTGGACGCGGTGGTCGAGGACTGCGTGAACGCCGTGGGCGTGGACGTGAACACCGCCAGCGCGCCGCTGCTGGCACGCATCGCCGGGCTGAACACCACCATCGCCGGCAACATCGTCACCTTCCGCGAGAAGAACGGCGCCTTCAGCGACCGGGGCGCGCTCAAGCAGGTGCCGCGCCTGGGCGAGAAAACCTTCGAGCAGGCCGCCGGCTTCCTG
>JBFJUC010000463.1:0-1782 GCA_041624875.1 Alcanivorax sp. | reverse complement strand
AGCGTGTTGTTATGATCGGACCAAAATGCGCGTGGTGCTGACAGTCTGTCAACGCGCGGCTATAACCGGATTTTGCATTCGCCCCGTATCCGCGCTGCCGGCCGGCTGTCTACACTGGTTCACCTACTCATATGCCGAAGGGCAAGGAGAGCACCATGACCTATAGCGCGGAGTACGCTACCGACCACCCCACCCGTGACGAGGTGGAGGCCATTCGTGAACCCACCGTGGTGGAATTCGGCCAGCCCGGTTGCGGCCACTGCCAGGCCGCCGCGCCGCTGATCAAAGCCGCGTTCGCGGATTTTACCGGGGTGGTGCACCTGAAACTGGAGGACGCCAAGGGCCGGCTGCTCGGGCGAGCGTTCAAGGTAAAGCAATGGCCAACATTGATCTTCCTGCAGGAAGGCGAGGAAGTGGCGCGGTTGGTGCGCCCGCAAAGCGAACAGGCGGTCCGCGAAGCCCTGGAGAAAATCGACACTAAAGCCTACCGGGATCCCGACCAGGCCGGCACGGGCGGCAGCAAGGATCTGTGAAGAACCGGTTTTAATTTGTGGCGCGCAATTACATTAACAATGTGGTTGCGCGCGCGATCTCATGCTAAGTTTGCCCAAAATAAAAATAACTGGGGTGAACAATGAGAATTGGTATTGTCGTGGATTCCACCTGCGATTTACCGGAATCCTATTTCAAAAAAAATAATATCCAGATTCTTCCCATCTCCATCCGTCTGGGTAAAGAGTTGCTTGTCGATAAACGCGACGAACAGGCCACCCACCGCTTCTACAAAGAACAGCTGGACTCGCAGGGCATTGACGCGGAATCCATTCCTTATTCCGTGGATCAGATTCAAGCGGTGTTTCTGGAGCAGTTGGTTATCGATTATGACCTGGTGTTTTGTATTACCGTGTCCGGCAAGCGCAGCCTGATTTTCGATAACGCCACCAAAGCCTCGTTTTCGATTCTCAAGCAGTACCAGAAAGTCCGGGCCGACGCCGGCGTGACAGGTCCGTTTTCGATGCGGGTGATCGACAGTAAAACCCTGTTTTCCGGCACCGCGGTATTGGTCTGCGAGGTCGCTAAAATGATCGAGGAAGGCGCCAACCGCAATGCGATTCGTCTGCGTATCGACGAACTGCTGCCGAATATCTGCGGCTACATGGTGCCCGAGAACCTCGCTTACGTCCGCGACCGGGGCTTTAAGAAGGGCGAGCGTAAAAGCTTCTCCGATTCCATGCGGGGGGTGGCGCTCACGGTGGGGTCGGCGCTGTCGATGCACCCGCTGATCCGCATCCACGGCGGTGAGGAAAACCCGGTCACGGTGAATCGGAGCTATGAGAAGTCGGCGCGGCGAATGCTGGAACATGTCGCCAGACAAATCCGTGAGGGGCGGTTGATGTCCAGCCACGTCTGCCTCAGTTACGCCGGCGACGCGGCCCGGGTGCCGACCATGCCGGGCTACGCCGAGCTGGAACAAGCGGCCCGCGAGCATAACGTCCAGTTGCTGGTATCCACCATGAGCCCCACCGGCGCCATCAATGTGGGCGCCGGGTGCCTGTTCGTGGCGTTCGCCAGCCAGGACGATGAGTTCGAGTAAAGGGCCTGTTCACACTACTTGCATCGCGCCTGCTGGATGCCCTTTTTGCTTCCAGCTAGGCGGAGGGAGCGCCGTTTGGTCATTCCAAATAAGCGACCGACAACGACGTTGGGAGCAAAAAGGGCTCCAGCCCTTCGGGTTGCGGCTAAAAAGTCACCCCTCCGCGTTGCTCGTCGTTCATTTGGAGT
>JBFJUC010000462.1:0-1782 GCA_041624875.1 Alcanivorax sp. | reverse complement strand
CCGTGCCGGTCAATACACCCTTCACACACGGGTGCTTCAATACGCCCCCTACGAATGCTCGGCAAAGGACACGACCATGAGCGATACCTATCAGGCAATTGCCAACTCCCCCATGGGCAAGGCCGTTTTCAGCGCCATTAACCTGCCCATCCCGGTGATTCTCGAACGCTGGCAGCCCGGCCAGAAATCCTTTATCAGCGGTGGCGTGCTGGTGGGTGCCGCGCCCGGATCCAGCGCCGTGGACACGGTGTTCGCTACGCTCAAGGGCGCCCCGGAGGCGAAACCGGCGGTACTCGCCAATACCCGCAACGCCAACGACCTGCAGAAGCAGGCGGCGGCCGCCGGCCTGAACACCGACAACTACACCGCCACCCGCGAAGACGACAGCAAATTCAAGGCGCTGGTGTTCGACGCCACCGGTATCGAAAACCCGGACCAACTGAAAACGCTGTGGGAATTCTTCCAGCCGGTAATCAAAAAATTGGATAAATGCGGCCGTGTGGTCGTGATCGGGCGTACTCCAGAGACCCTGAGCGGCGCCGCCCGTGTCGCCCAGCGCGGCCTGGAAGGCTTCACCCGCTCGGTGGGCAAGGAAATCAAACGTGGGGCCACGGTGCAGTTGGTGTACTGCGAAGCCGGCGCGGAAAGCCAGCTGGCCTCGCCCCTGCACTTCTTCCTGTCGCCGAAATCCGCCTACGTGTCCGCCCAGGTGGTGCGCGTGGGCGCCGCCGGCTTCGACGCGCAGAGCTTTGACTGGGACAAGCCGCTGGCCGGCAAGAAAGCCCTGGTCACCGGCGGCTCGCGCGGCATCGGCGCGTCCATCGCCCGAGTGCTGGCCCGTGACGGCGCCGAAGTAACGGTGCTGGACATTCCGCCGATGGCGGAAGACCTGAACAAAGTGGCCGAGGAAATCGGCGGCCAGACCCTGGAACTGGACATCACCGCCGACGACGCGCCTCGCGTGATCGCCGACGCCGCCAAGAAGATGGGCGGCCTGGATATTCTGGTGCATAACGCCGGCGTGACCCGCGACAAGATGCTCGGCAACATGCCCGAAGGCCACTGGGACATGGTGCTCAACATCAACATCGCCAGCCAGCTGCGCGTTAACGAGCAACTGGTTGCCGACGGCGGCATGGGCGACGGCGGCCGCATCGTCTCGATCAGTTCCATCGCCGGCATCGCCGGCAACCTGGGTCAGACCAATTACGGCACCTCCAAGGCCGCCGTCATCGGCATGATCGACACCTATTCCGAGGAGTACGCGGACAACGGCATCACCGTGAACGCGGTGGCGCCGGGCTTCATCGAAACGCAGATGACCGCCGCCATCCCGTTTACCATCCGCGAAGCCGGCCGGCGCATGAACGCCATGAGCCAGGGCGGCCAGCCGGTGGACGTGGCGGAGACCATCTCGTTCTTCGCCAGCCCCGCGTCCCAAGGCCTCACCGGCAACGTGGTCCGCGTCTGCGGCCAGATGATGCTGGGCGCCTGATCCGGCTTGTAGGAGCGGGCCCGGCCCGCTCCCACAATTCTCACGCCTTGAAACTCCCCGTCCTGACCGCCATCTAACCTTGAACGGCACTCAATCGCCGCAATGAATTTCCGAGGTTTCGATGGGTTTCGGTCGCGTTTTCCTGACCATTTTCGTACTCGCCCTGGTGGAGGTCATGGTACTGGCCGCCGTGGCGGACTTTATCGGCTGGCCGATCACCATTCTGATGGTGGTGGTTACCGCCCTGCTGGGTACGGCTTTGTTCCGCAGTCAGGGCCTGCAGACCT
>JBFJUC010000461.1:0-1785 GCA_041624875.1 Alcanivorax sp. | reverse complement strand
GGCCCGGGTGGCTGGACAAAAAGAACACCACATCGCCCAGGTAGAGCGCCTCCTCGATATCGTGCGAAACCAGCAACACCGTGGTGCGCTCCTTGCGCACGATCTCCAGCACCAAGGACTGCATCTGCCAGCGGGTCTCCGGGTCCAGCGCCCCAAACGGCTCGTCCATCAGCAGCAGGGCGGGATGATTGGCCAGGGTACGGGCGATCGCCACCCGCTGGCGCATGCCGCCGGACAGTTCGTGCGGGTAGGCATCCGCCACGTCGCCCAGGCGCACCGCATCGATGAAGTAATCCACCGCCCCTTCCCGCAGACTGCTGCTGTCGCCAGTGATGCGCAGCCCGTAGGCCACGTTCTGGCGCACCGTCAGCCAGGGAAAGGAGGTGTAGCTCTGGAACACCATGCCGCGGTCGCGGCCGGGGCCGGTGATCGGCTGGCCGTTGAGAGACAGCGCGCCGGTGGTGGGGTCTTCCAGCCCCGCCACCATGCGCAACAGTGTCGACTTGCCGCAGCCGGAAGGGCCCAACAGCACCCCCACCTGGCCCGGCGCCAGCTGCAGGGAGACGTCCTCCAGGGCGGTGCGCGCCTGGCGAGTGCCGGCCCGGAAGGTTTTGCCCACGCGGCTCAGTGTCAGCCCGTTTTGATTCGGCTGCATATCGGTTCCTCCAGCGTCACTTCGCCAGCACGGCTTCCAGCGGCGCGGTGTTCACACCGGCGTCGATGGGATGACGTTCGTCCACCAGGCCGAACTTCAGCCACCAGTCGGTGGTGGTTTCCCAGTGCTGCGCCATCTGGCCGTTTTGCGGGCCCAGGGGCAGCTCGCCGGGAATCACGCCCATGAATTTACCGGCCTGCTCGGCGTCGAACACCCAGATGCCGCCCTTGAGAATCTCGCCGTCCTTGCCGATCACTTTTTCCACGTCGGCGACCGGGAAGTTGAGACCTTTGGCGATGATCTTGTTGCCCTCTTCCGGGTTCTCTTTCCAGAACGCCACCGCCTTGAAATAGGCTTCCATGGTCTTGGCGGCCAGCTCCGGCTTGTCGTCGAGGAAGGCGTCGCTCATGTACATGCCGTCGCCGAGCAGTGCGGTTTCGATCCAGTCGCCTTCGGCTGAGGACGCGGCCACGGTGGCCCCCGGCAGGGCATCCAGCGCTTGCGAGCCGAACGGTTCCCAGAATTCAGCGGCTTTCACCTTACCGCCCACCAGCGCGCCCACGGCGTCATCCATGATCAGGTTGGTGAACTGCACATCTTTGATGCTGACGCCGTTCTGCTCCAGCCAGATGCCCATGAAGATCTGCGTGAGGCCGCCTTCCAGCACCGCCACGGATTCCCCTTTCAGGTCCTCGGCGCTGTCCACGCCCGGCGCCAGTACGATCTTGTCGGTGCCGTAGGACGGGTTGGTGTAGGTGACCAGCTTCACCGGCACGTCCTTGTCGGCGGCGATGGGCCCGTACTCGGCGGTGCTGGACGTCACGTCCAGGGCGCCGGCGGACATCAGCGAGAAGCTCTCGTAGGGGTCCTCGATGATGGTGATTTCCAAGTCCAGGTCCGGCACCAGGTTTTTCTCCTGAGCGATGAACCAGAACCCGTAACCGGGCCAGGAGAACAGCGACACCCGCACGGTGTCGGCGGCGTGAGCGGCCGCGGCGGAGAAGCTCAGGCCCGCCGCCAGCATCAGGGTTTTAACGATACGCATGGTAATGACTCCTCGGGGAACGAAATTCACTGGTGGCCACCGCGCAGATACGGGAACCACCAGCGGTGCAGAACTCGGAACAGGG
>JBFJUC010000460.1:0-1787 GCA_041624875.1 Alcanivorax sp. | reverse complement strand
CGGTGCCCCGGCGGATGATCTCCGCCTTGGAGAGCGCCATCAGGGGCGTGCTGATGCGCACCGGGTGCCCTTCCACGCCGGCCTTGGTGGCGAGCCCGGCCAGGTGCTGGAAGGCGTCGATGAATTCCGGGCGGCAGTCGGGGTAGCCGGAGTAGTCCACGGCGTTGACGCCGATAAAGATGGCGTCGGCGCCGACCACCTCCGCCAGGCCCAAAGCCAGGGACAGGAAGACCGTGTTGCGGGCCGGCACATAGGTGACCGGGATGCCTTCGCCGCCGTTCTCGGGCACGTCGATGGCGTGGTCGGTGAGCGCGGAGCCACCGATGCCGCCCATGCCGAGTTCGATCACCCGGTGCGATTCCGCGCCCAAGGCGGCGGAGACCCGCTCCGCCGCGTGCAGCTCGGAGCGGGTGCGCTGGCCGTAATCGAAGGCGATGGTGTGGCACCGGAAACCTTCGGCGCGGGCCATCGCCAGGCAGGTGGCGGAATCGAGTCCACCGGAGAGCAGTACCACCGCGGTTTCCATCGTGTCTCCTGTTACCTCTTGTTGATGGGGGGCGCCGGATCAACGCCCGCGGGCGTCGTTCCAGAGCAGTTTGTGCAGTTGCAGCTGAAAGCGTACCGGCAGGCGGTCGGCGAGAATCCAGTCGGCCAGCTTACCGGGCGGCAAGTGCCCGTGCACCGGCGAGAACAGCACCTCGGACACCCGCGCTGTCAGGTTGTGCTGGTCCAGCATAAACCGCGCCCAGTCGTAGTCGCGACGGTCGGCGAGCACGAACTTCACCTGGTGGTGCGGGCGCAGGTGGGGGATGTTTTCCAGGCGGTTGTTGTGCTGTTCGCCGGAGCCCGGGGCCTTGAGGTCCATGACCACCGATACGCGCTCGTCGACGCCGGCGATGTCCATGGCGCCGCCGGTTTCCAGGCTCACCTGGTAGCCCCGGTCGCACAGTTCGGTGAGCAGCGGCAGGCAGTTGGGCTGGGCCAGCGGTTCACCGCCGGTGACGGTGACGTAACGTGCGGAGAAGCCGTCCACCTGCTCGAGGATCGCGTCCAGGGACCACTTCTCGCCACCTTGGAAGGCGTACTCGGTGTCGCACCAGACGCAGCGTTGCGGGCAGCCAGTGAGCCGCACGAACACGGTGGGCACGCCCACGCTGCGGGATTCCCCCTGCAGGGAGTGAAAGATTTCGGTAATGCGCAGTTCCACGGTGGACGCTCTAAACGCTGAGAGGCTCAAGATGGCGCGGATTCTAACACCTTGCCACGGCCTTGTGGGAGCGGGCCCTGCCCGCTCCTACATCAGCCGCCGTTGAGCTGCTTGAGCATGGCCTTGGCCATTTCCGCCTCGGAGGCGTCGGGGAACTGCTTGATCAGCTTATGCAGGGAGACTTCCGCCTCACTGGTGTTGCCGGCCTTGGCCTGCAGGCTGGCCAGCTTGTACAGACTGGTGGGGGCACGGCTGTGGTTCGGGTAGTCGTCCACCACGGTCTGGAACTGCTTGCGGGCCTTGTCCAACTGCGGGGCTTTCTGATTGCTGTAGACCTCGCCCAGCCAGAAGTGGGCGTGCGCCCGGAACTGCCCCTGCGGGAAGTCTTTCAGATAGGCTTCGAAGGCGGTGGCCGCGGCGTCGAAATCGCGCTCAAGCAGCTTGCCGCGGGCGGCGGAGTAAGCCTCGCGGTCCGCTTCCGGGTCGGCGGGCGTGTCACTGTTGCCGCCGTCGTCGCCGGCTTCGGCGTCGGTCTTGGGGGCGCTGTTCACTTGTTCGACCAGCGCGTTAATCCGGGTGT
>JBFJUC010000459.1:0-1789 GCA_041624875.1 Alcanivorax sp. | reverse complement strand
CGAGAGTGGCGACGAAGGCGCCGATCAGGCGCGCGCCGGGCAGGTCGATGCCTTCGGCGAAGGCGCCGCCGAGGACGGCGAAGCCGATGCCCTGGCTGTGGGCCTGGAAGCGTTCCAGGAAAGCGTCGCGGGCGGCTTCGTCCATGCGCCGGTCCTGGGCCCAGACGGTGAGGTCCGGGTGGCGTTGGCGCAGGGTGGCGAGGGCCTGGTCCAGGTAGTCGTAGCTGCTGAAGAAGGCGAGATAGTTACCGGGCCGTTGCCGGTACTGGTCGGCAATCAGGTCGGCGATGGGGATCAGCGAGGCCGGGCGGTCGCGGAAGCGGGTGGAGATGCGGTGCGCCACGCGCACTTGCAGCTGGTCGGCCTGGAACGGCGACGCCACTTCGCTCCAGGCGGTGTTGTCGGGCAGCCCCAGGAGGTCGGCGTAATAGCGTGGTGGGCGCAGGGTGGCGGAGAACAGCACCGTGCTGCGGGTGCTTTCGAAGCGTGGGCGCAGTAGCGCGGCGGGGACCACGTTGCGCAAACACAGGCGGCTGGCGCGGCGGCCTTTCAGGTTCTGATGCCAGCTGATATCGAACAGAAAGGCGTCGTCATCGAACAGCTCCGCCACCCTTAAAAAGTGCAGCGCATCGAAATAAAAGCGGGTGAGATCGCTGTCCAGGGCAAAGGGTTGTTCGGCCAGGTAATCGGTGATCGCGGCGGCGGTGCTTTGCAGCGTGTTCAGAAAAGCGATCGGCAATTCCGGCTGCACCTGATAGTCGCTGTGCGGGTCGTGCGCTTCGCTGTCCCGGTTCAGGCTGTTCCATTGCCGGTGCAGTTTTTCGAAGGCTTTTTTGAGCGCCACCGGCGCGTGTTTTTTGACGGCACGAAAGGCGGCCTGATCCAGCTCGGCGGAGTACATTCCCCTGCCCCGCTCCACCAGGTTGTGCGCTTCGTCGGCGAGCACGGCGACACGCCATTGGTTGGTGGTGGTGAGGCCGTGCAGCAGCGCGCTGAGATCGAAGTAGTAGTTGTAGTCGCCCACCACCAGATCGCTCCAGCGGGCCATTTCCTGGCTCAGGTAGTAGGGGCAGACATTGTGTTCAAGCGCCAGCTCACGCAGGCGCGTCTGGGTCAGGCGCGTTTCGCCTGCCGCGGCGGCGCGGGCGGCGGGCAGCCGATCGTAGAAGCCTTGCGCCAGCGGACAGGATTCACCGTGGCAGGCTTTGTCCGGGTGTTCGCAGCTTTTGTCGCGGGCCACCAGTTCCAGGGTGCGCAGGGGCGCCGGGTCCAGGGTTTCCAGTGCGTCCAGCGCCAGCTTGCGGCCCGGGGTTTTGGCGCTGAGAAAAAACACCTTATCCAGTTTCTGGCCGGGCATGGCTTTGAGCAACGGGAACAAGGTGCCAACGGTCTTGCCGATGCCGGTGGGCGCTTCGGTAAGCAGGCAGCGGCCAGTGCTGACGCTTTGGTAGACCGCCTCCGCCAGCGCCCGCTGGCCGGGGCGGAAGCGCTCGTGGGGAAACGCCAGTCCGGCCAGGGCCTGGTCACGGGCGTCGCGGTGGGCCAGTTCCCGGTCCGCCCAGTGAATAAAAATGTCGCACTGGGTTTCGAAGAAGGCGCGCAATTCTTCGGCGCTGTGGGTTTCACGCAGCGACGTTTCTTTCTGTTTGACGATGTCGAAATAGACCAGCGCCAGTTCCAGCTCGTCCAGGCCGCGCTCGGCGCACAGCAGCCAGCCGTAGATTTTCACCTGGGCCCAGTGCAGCGCGCGGTGGTTGGCGGGCATCAGGTCCAGATCGCCGCGAAAGGT
>JBFJUC010000458.1:0-1795 GCA_041624875.1 Alcanivorax sp. | reverse complement strand
ATGATTCTCGGCACCCTGATGCAGACCCTGTTCGATCAGGGCGTCACCCTGGTGACCACCTCCAACATCGAGCCCGACGGCCTGTACAAAGACGGGTTGCAGCGGGCCCGTTTCCTGCCCGCCATCGAAGCGCTCAAGCACCACACCCGGGTGATGAACGTGGACGGCGGTCACGATCACCGCCTGCGCCTGCTGGAGCAGGCGGAGCTGTTCCACTGCCCGCTGGGGGCCGAGGCCGACCGCTTCATGGCCGAGCGTTTCGCCGCGCTCGCGCCGGAGCACGGCCGCCACCGGGACCAGGGCAATATCCTGGTGGAAGGGCGCAAGATCGCCACGGTGAAATCCACCGACGATGTGGTCTGGTTCGATTTCCGCGCGCTCTGCGACGGCCCGCGCAGTCAGAACGACTACATCGAAATCGCCCGTGAATTCCATACCGTGCTGATCTCCGGCGTGGAACGCATGGGCGCCGGCAGCGATGACCGCGCGCGCCGCTTCATCAATCTGGTCGACGAATTCTATGACCGGGGCGTGAAGCTGGTGGTGGCCGCGGAAACGCCGATCGAAGACCTCTACGCCGGCGGCCGTCTGGAGTTCGAGTTCGAGCGCACCCGTTCGCGCTTGCTGGAGATGCAATCGCAGGAGTATCTAGCGCGAGAGCACCTGGCCTGAGCGTTTTGGTCATTGCCCCCGGTTCCTGGGGGCTAGACACTCTGTCTCCAGTTCGAGTCAACCGGAGAGCACAATGATCCCCCGTACCCTGTTCAGTTCCGACCACGAGACGTTCCGCGACACCGTCCGCAAGTTCCTGGAAAACGAAGCCGTTCCTCACCATGAAGAATGGGAGCAGACCGGCCAGGTGCCCAAAGACCTGTGGCGCAAAGCCGGTGAGCAGGGTTTCCTGTGCCCCATGGTGAGCGAAGAGTACGGCGGCATCGACGCCGACTTCCTCTACAGCGTGGTAGTCAGCGAGGAAATCTCGCGGGCCGGGCTGACCGGCATCGGCTGGGGGCTGCACACGGAAATCGTAGCGCCTTATATTGAGCACTACGGTTCCGAGGCAATGAAGCAGCGCCTGTTGCCGAAAATGGTCAGCGGCGAGCTGATCGGCGCCATCGCCATGAGTGAACCCGGCGCCGGCTCCGACCTGCAGGGCGTGAAGACCAACGCCGTCAAAGACGGTGATCACTACATCCTCAACGGTTCCAAGACCTTTATCACCAACGGCCAGAACGCCGACATCGTGATCGTGGTGGCCAAGACCGACCCCAGCAAAGGCGCCAAGGGCACCAGCCTGTTGATCGTCGAAGAGGGCATGGAAGGCTTCCAGAAAGGCAAAAACCTGAAGAAAGTGGGCATGAAAGCCCAGGACACGTCAGAGCTGTTTTTCCAGGACGTGAAAGTGCCGGTGGAAAACCTGATCGGCGACGAAGGCATGGGCTTTATCTATCTGATGCAGGAACTCCCCCAGGAGCGCCTCGGCATCGCCATCAACGGCCTGGCCATGGCGGAAAGCGCCTTTGAGCACACCCTCGACTACGTGAAAGAGCGCAAGGCGTTCGGCCAGCGCGTCGCCGATTTCCAGAACACCCAGTTCAAGCTCGCCGAGCTGCGCACCAAGCTCGACGTGGCCCGCGCCTACGTGGACCGCTGCCTGGAGATGCACCTCAAGAAGGAGCTGGACATCCCCACCGCCGCCGGCGCCAAGTACTGGGTCACCGACCTGCAGTGCGAAATCATCGACGAGTGCCTGCAGCTGCACGGCGGTTACGGCTACATGTGGGAATACCCGATT
>JBFJUC010000457.1:0-1795 GCA_041624875.1 Alcanivorax sp. | reverse complement strand
TGACACTGGCTATTTTCGACTTGGACAACACTTTGATCGCCGGAGATTCCGACCATCTCTGGGGGGAATTCCTGATTGACCAGGGTATCGTTGATGCTGATGGCTTCAAAGCCGCCAATGACGGTTTCTTCCAGGACTACCAGGACGGCCGGCTGGATATCTTCGCCTACCAGGAGTTCGTGCTGGGCGTGCTCAAGGGCCGCCCCCTGGACGAGCTGGATCGCTTGCGCCAGCACTACATGGACACGGTGATCGACAGCATCTGGCTGCCGGCCGCCGAGCAACTGGTGGCCGAACACCGTGAACGTGGCGATACCCTGATGATCATCACCGCCACCAACGACTTCATCACCGCGCCCATCGCCGCCCGCCTGGGCGTACCCTGGCTGATCGCCACCCAGGCGGACACCGACGCCGACGGACTCTACACCGGGCGCGTCAGAGGCATCCCCAGTTACCAGTACGGCAAGGTGGAACGGCTCGCCGAATGGCTGGCCGAGCACCAGGAAACCCTGGCCGGCAGCTACTTCTACAGCGATTCTCACAACGATCTGCCGCTGCTCGGCAAGGTGGACCACCCGGTGGCCGTGGACCCGGACCCGACCCTGGAGCGCCACGCCCGGGAACACGGCTGGCCGATTATGTCGCTGAGGGCACCGTTATGAGCCGGTGCGTCCGTCTCGCCGCCGTGCTGATCGCCTCGGCCGCCGTCGCCCTGTCCGGCTGCGACCAGCCGCCCGAAGACGCACCCGCCGCGCGACCGCCCGCGCCATCGCAAAGCGCCGACCCGTCACTCGGCCTGGTAACCGACAGCGGCCAGCCCCTGACGGACCGGCGCAACGCGTGGCGCGACGGGCTCAACGCCCTGCTGACGAACCCGGGCGCGGACACCCTGGCCGCCGCCGACACCCGCTGGCGCGACCTGTACGACGCCTTCAACCGGCACTACCTGACCCTCGCCGCGCGCGCCTGCGCGGCGGAGCGTCTGGCGGTGCTGCAGCGCCTGGACACCTGGCCGCTCTACCCGGCCTATGTGGACGCCCTGCCCGCCTGGCCGGACTCCGGCATCGTCAACGACCCGGCGCTGGAGCTCACCGGCGCCAGCCTGCGCCGCCAGCAAGGGGCCACCGCCGACGGCGAAGTGGCGCTGGGGTTCCAGCCCATCCGCCTGCTGATCGCAGGGGTCGAAGGCGCGCCCCGCCAAGTGGACGACCTGCGCGCGGACGCGGAGGCTGACAGCGACCAGCCGGCGGCGGCACTGCGCGAGCGGCGCCGCACTTACCTGAAGCTGGCCGCCGATCAGCTGCAGGCGGACCTCAACGCCCTCGACCGGGACGGCGACCTTACCCTGACCGCACTGCGCTGCGCCCTGGAAACCCTGGACGACCGCCTCGCCTCGCTGCGGACCCACCGTCAGGCCACAGCACCGGAAGAAGGCCTGTATATTCCCTCGGTCAGCGTGAAAATCCTCGACGCCACTCAGCCTGCCGCCGCCCTGGCACAACTGAGCGCCGACGACAACGGCGACGCCCGCGCCGCCCTGGAAAGCGGCTACCCCGGCTTCCACGCCGCCCTCGACCAGGCCGTGGAAACGGAGAGCTGGGCGCCACTCGGCGAGTGGCTGCACGCCCACGGCGGAGCTCCGTAGCCCGGTTCGGCGTCAGCGATAACCCGGAGCCTCAAAATCTCCCCTGGAGCGTGTCTGTGTTCTGCCCTTCCGGGACCCTGGAGAACAGGACGTTCGACAGGGAGCCCCCAGGGACGGGTTCACGGCGTTCCCGGAAGGGCAGAACAC
>JBFJUC010000456.1:0-1799 GCA_041624875.1 Alcanivorax sp. | reverse complement strand
CGGTGCTGCGCCGCGACGGCGTTTCCAAGGACGGCCACGCCACCACGGACTATTTCAAAGGTAATGACGACGAATGATTAACGTACTTTTCATGGGCCGAAAGCCCGTGGCCGCCAAGGCGCTCGCCTGGCTGCTGGAACGCGACGACGTTTCGGTGGTGGGAGTAATCACCGACAGTCATCTGGCGGTGTCTCCGACCAGTGAGGTGGCCCGCGATGCCGGCGTGCCGATACTCAGCCGTGAGGAGGTGGAAGCCGGGGTGACCGACGGCTCCTTGTCCGTGGATCTCGGGCTTTCCATGCTCTACTGGCAGAAAATCCGCGCTCCTTTGCTGGATCATTGCGGTCGAGGGGTGGTCAATTTCCATCCCGCGCCCCTGCCGGAATACAAAGGCACCGCCGGCTATAACCTGGCGATTCTCGAAGACCTTCCCCGTTGGGCGGTATCCGCCCATTACGTGGATGAAGATATCGATACCGGCGAAATCATCCAGGTGCGTGAGTTCCCGGTGGACCGGCAGCGCGAAACCGCCCGCACCCTGGAGGCCAAGGCGCAGCCCCTGCTGCTGGCCCAGTTCCAGGAGATTACGGAGAGGCTATTGGCGAGCGAACAGCGCCTGGCCACCACGCCCAATACCGGTGGACGCTACGTCAGCCGGGCACGGATGGAGGCCATGAAGGAGGTGAAGGAGGGCGATGACGTGGAGCGTAAAATTCGCGCCTTCTGGTTCCCTCCCTATGACGGCGCCTATAAAGTCATCAACGGGGTGAAGTGCACCCTGGTCAGCCGCACCATTCTGGAGTCCCTGGCCGATCCGTCCACCAGCAGCCTGTTTACCCAGCCCTCGGATTGAATCTATGTTGAACGGACCTTTCCCGCCCTGGCCGAGCTATAGCGAGGAAGAAGCGGACGCCGCCCGCCGGGTGCTGCTCTCCAACCGGGTCAACTACTGGACCGGTGAAGAGGGGCGTCATTTCGAGCGCGAGTTCGCCGCTTTTGCCGGCACCGAGCATGCGGTGGCCGTGGCGAACGGGACCCTGGCGCTGGATCTCGCGCTGCGTGGGCTGGACATCGGATCGGGCGATGAGGTGATTGTCCCCCCGCGCACCTATCTCGCCACTGCCAGCGCGGTGGTGAACGCCGGCGCCCGGCCGGTATTCGCCGATGTGGACCGGGATTCCCAGAATCTCACCGCCGCCACTGTGGCGGCGGCACTGACGCCGGCGACGAAAGCCATCCTGTGCGTGCATCTGGGCGGCTGGCCCTGCGATATGGACGCCCTGGGCGCGCTGGCGGAAGAACACGGGCTGTGGCTGATCGAGGATTGCGCCCAGGCCCATGGCGCCACCTGGAAAGGCCGCTCCGTGGGTGGTCTGGGACATGTGGGCTGCTGGTCGTTCTGCCAGGACAAGATTATGACCACCGGCGGCGAGGGCGGCATGGTCACCACCAACGATGCGGCGCTGTGGTCGCGGATGTGGAGCCTCAAGGACCACGGCAAGAGCTGGGAGGCGGTCTACGAGCGCGACCATCCCCCCGGTTTTCGCTGGCTGCACGAAAGCTTCGGCCATAACTGGCGACTCACCGAAATGCAGGCGGCCATCGGCCGCATTCAGCTGCAGCGCATGGCTGAGTGGACCCGGCGCAGACAGGCGCACTGCCGCACCCTTTGGGAATCCGGCCGGCGGCTGCCGGGCCTGCGCGTTCCGGCACCGCCGGAAGCCGCGGCGCACGCCGGGTATAAAGGCTATGTGTTCGTGGAGCCGGAAGCATTGAACCCGGGCTGGAGCCGTGACCGG
>JBFJUC010000455.1:0-1800 GCA_041624875.1 Alcanivorax sp. | reverse complement strand
GCGGAGCCGAGAATCAGGATGATCAGGGCGGTGATCAGCCACCCGTCGGAGAAACTGTCCAAGAGGAAGTCGTTTCGTTGCTTATTGGCAGCACATTGTTTGGGGGCGGGGAAGGGCTGTCAAGCTTAGCCATGGCCCAGCCAGAGCGCTGTCAGTTCCGCGCGACTGCGCACATTGAATTTACGGAACAGGGTTTTCACGTACTGGTGGGTGGTGTGCGGGCTCTGGCCCATGGCCTCGGCGATGTTCTTTTCGGCGCTGCCGGCCAGCATATGCTTGAGCACGCCGCGCTCGGTGGGGGTCAGCGGGGCGTCGGCCATCAGCTGGCCGTAGCTGAGGTGGATCTGCCGGTTCAGCCAGCCCAGGCTGCGCAGGGCGTAGCTGGCGATCTCCAGGTCCTGCGCGGTGAAATCGGGCTGATCCCGCAGCCGGTCGAACATAAAGTAGCTTTCCACGTCCTCGTTCACCGGCATCACCACGAACAGGCGGTCGGTGATGCCGCGCCCCAGATAATGGTGAATGTAGTGGTCCCCGGAATAGAACGTCTCGGAGACATGATCCACCAGCAGGGTGGCGCGGAATTCCCCGGCGCGCAGCACATGGTTGTAAGTGGATTCGTCCGGAATGCCTTTGTCGAGCCGTTTCACCGCACCGGTGTAGGCCTGCTGGTCCGCCGGCAGTTCCCCGTAAAAGAACACCGAGCGGGCCCGCCAGCCCAGCAGCGGGTCATTGTCGGCGTCGTCGGCGAGCCGCAGGGAGGACAGCCACAGGCCGTGGCGTGAGTCGATCAGTGCGCTGATCGCGGAGAACAGCTTCTCCAGGCTGACTTCCGGCGCCGAGGCGGGCAACGCCGCCATCTCATCCCAAAGAAGGTGGATAGAGGCCTGTGTGCCCTCGTCGATGCCCATGCCACTCCCTAAGCCCTGTCGAGAATCACTTCCAAAACCAGTTGCGAGCCGAAGAACGCCACCACCAACACCGCGAAGCCGGCGAGCGTGAAGCGCACCGCGGTGCGGCCGCGCCAACCGCGCAGATGGCGGCCACCCAGAAGCACCGCGAAGATCACCCAGGAGACCAGCGTCAGTACCGTCTTGTGCACGAGGTGCTGGGCGAACAGGTCGTCCACGTACATGAAGCCGAACAGAATCGCCAGCGTCAGCAGGCTCTGGCCCAGCCAGATGGTGTCGAACAGCATCGACTCCATCACCTGCATGGGCGGGAACAGGCGCATCACGCCGCGAATGTGGCCGTCCTTGAGCTGGCGGTCCTGGACCATCAGCAGCAGCGCCTGGCAAGCGGACAGCACCAACACCGCGTAGGCGAGAATCGACAGTAGCACATGCAGACCGATGCCGTGTTCCAGCGGGTGAGCGTTGTAACCGGTGTCGATCCACAGGCTGGCGGGGATGATCAGCGCCGCGAACGGAAACACCAGGGCGCCGATCCACTGAAACGGCCGGTACAGGCTGGACACCAGCACCAGCCCGGCGCCCACCGCCGCCATGCAGGACGCCACCGAGAACAGACCGAGACGCAGCCCCTGGTCGGTGACCAGCAAGAAATACAGCCCCACCGCGTGGGCCGCCACCGCCAGGCCGCCGGGCAGCATCAGCACCGCCCGCGACGGCGCCGCCTGACCGCGGAACTGGCGGTACAGCAACAGCGACGAAAGCGCGTATAAAAAAGTGGCGATCAGGCCCAGGGCCTCGGCAGCAGTCATAGGGTGCGATTTCTCCGGAAAAGCCGCCGAAGTCTGGCACAGGTACCCGTGCTTTTGAAGCGCCAGCCATGACGGGCGGG
>JBFJUC010000454.1:0-1801 GCA_041624875.1 Alcanivorax sp. | reverse complement strand
GTAGCGCGGCGCTGCCGCTGGCAGACGCCCAGCCTTTCCCTACCTGCCCCCGCCTGCCACAATACCCTGCAACGCTAACCTTCACAGATAGCCGTAGAGGCTTTCCCAGCCACGACATAACAACCATACAAGGAAGCGCCATGGCCGAGTGGAGCCACCGCCACGCAACAATCAATGGCATCCATATGCACTACGTGGAGCAGGGACAGGGACCGCTGGTGGTGCTGTGCCACGGCTTTCCGCACCTGTGGTTCAGCTGGCGCCACCAGATCCCGGCGCTGGCAGCTGCGGGCTGGCGGGTAGTGGCGCCAGACCTGCGCGGCATGGGCCAGACCGAGGCCCCCGAGGACGCCAGCGCCTATGGCGTCGATGAGATCACCGCCGATCTCATCGCGCTGCTCGATCACCTGGGCGAACGACAGGCGGTGTTTGCGGGCCTGGATTTCGGCGCCTTTGCCATCTACGACCTGGCACTGCGCGCTCCTGAGCGCGTGACCGCAGTGATCGGCCTGGAGAACCCGGCCGCCCCCCACAACCCGGACACACCGCCGCTGCAGGAATACACGGCCATGGCGGAAAAGCACTTCGTACACATCCACTATTTCACCCCGGTGGGGCCGTCCGATGCCGCCCTCAACGCCAGTCCGCGGGAATTTCTCAGCAAGGTGTTTTACGCCCTCAGCGGCGATTACCACTACCTCGACGTATGGCAGCACCCGCCGGGCACCAGCTACCTGGAGGCCCTGCCCGAGCCTCCGCCGCTGCCCTGGCCCTGGCTCAGCGAACTGGAGCTGGAATACTACGTGTCGGAATACAGCCGCAGCGGCTTTACCGGCGGGCTCAACTGGTACCGTTCCATGGACCTGAAGTGGCGGCAGCGCCAGGCCTTTGAAGGCGTGCAGAGCCAGGTGCCGGCGTTTTTCATTGGCAGTGAGCACGACGCCGACCTGGAGGGTTTTCACGGCGATGACCCCATCGCACTGATGCGCGCCCAGTTCCCGGACCTGCGCCGCGTAGAGATGATTGCCGGCGCCGGCCACCTGGTGCAGATGGAGAAACCGGCGGAAGTTACCGCACTGATGCTGGACTACCTCGACAGCCTGCGCCCCGGCCGCCAGAAAATGCAAAAAACCTGACTACCGGCACGGCCACCAATGTGCTCCCCGGCAACATCGCGGCAAGGGCTTTTTTGACGTCAAAAACCGCTATTTTCAGCACCAGTTGCCGGCAGTTCGCTTCGACGGCACAAAGGGGATGCAACGCGGTCGCACCGCCACACCAATTGCCTGGCGCCAGCCGGCACAAAAAGGCGCGCCGGGTACGCGCCATTCGGGCTAGAATAGCCGCTGCTCAAAATGTGGTACGCGAATTCAGGTAATCCATGTCCAGCTTTCTCAACGATTTTCACAGCCTGGCCGACGGTCAGATCCAGGTCAGGCCGGAACAGGCCAGCCGCTTTGCCAAGCTGATCGCCGACGATTTCAATCCCATTCACGATCCCGAATCCAAGCGTTTCTGCGTGCCCGGCGACCTGCTGTTCGCACTGGTGCTGGCCCACTGTGGTCTGTCGGAGCATATGCGCTTTAATTTCCAGGGCATGGTCGGGCGCGATGCACCGCTGCGCCTGCGCGAAAGCGGCGACTCCCATATCGATGTCACCGATGGCGCCGACAAGGTCTATCTGCAGGTGGAGCGCGACGGCGCCACCACCCGCGACGCCGCCGTGATCGAGTCCCTCACCCGCCAGTACGTGGCCTTCTCCGGGCACAATTTTCCGCACCTGCTGCAGCCACTGCTGGCG
>JBFJUC010000453.1:0-1804 GCA_041624875.1 Alcanivorax sp. | reverse complement strand
GAGCACCCGGGCGTGAAAATGGTCCTCGCCCAGGGCGACGTCAACCTGGCCGGCCCGGTGAAGGTGTTCAGCCAGGGCGACTTCCCGGAGAAGTACGCGGGCATCTACATGACGCCCACCGAAACCCGCGCCATGTTCGAGCAGCGTGGCTGGAAAAGCGTGGCCGCCTTCCAGACCCGCAACCCGATGCACCGCTCCCACGAGCACCTGGCGAAAATCGCCATCGAAATCTGCGACGGCGTGATGGTGCACTCGCTGCTGGGCAACCTGAAGCCCGGTGACATTCCGGCGGAAGTGCGCCAAGAAGCGATCAGCACCCTGGTTGAACATTACTTCGTGGAGAACACCGTGGTGCAGTCCGGCTACCCGCTGGACATGCGTTACGCCGGCCCCCGCGAGGCGCTGCTGCACGCCCTGTTCCGCCAGAACTACGGCTGCTCGCACCTGATCGTCGGCCGTGACCACGCCGGCGTGGGCGACTACTACGGCCCGTTCGATGCCCACCACATCTTCGACGAGATCCCCAATGACGCGCTGATCACCCAGCCGCTGAAGATCGACTGGACCTTCTGGTGCGACAAGTGCGGCACCATGGCCAGCATGCGTACCTGCCCGCACACCGCCGACGACCGCGTACTGGTCAGCGGCACCAAGCTGCGCAAGCTGCTCAGCGAAGGCGGTGACGTGCCGGACAACTTCAGCCGTCCGGAAGTGCTGGAAGTGCTGCGCAATTACTATCAGGGCCTGCAGGAACACGAAAAGGTGAAAGTGGAACTGAAAGGCCACTCGGCCCGCTAAGCGCTCGAGTCCTTCAGGCAGACCATAAAAAAACCCGGCCTCGAGCCGGGTTTTTTTATGGGTTTGTAGGAGCGGGCCCCGCCCGCGAAAGGCCGGCAAAGCCGGCCGGCAGGATTCCAGAGCCCTATCTAACCCGCTTCATCAGCGCGGCTTGTCACTCTCATTGTCATCACTACCCACATCCGCGTAATCCCGCGGCGGCGCCACCACCACGGCCGGCTCGTCCTCGTCCCGGCCCACCGGGCTGTAGGGACCATCGGCCTTCTTCTTGCCCAGGCCAAAGTCCTCGGACAACGTGCCCTGGGCCTTGGGGGCGTAGTCGAGCGGCTGCGAGGCCGGCGTATCCGGCTCGAACGCCGCGTCCAGGCTTTTCGCGGCCGCCTTGCGGCGGCCCGCTTCGCTGCACAAACCGTGGGCGCCCTGGGACAGATGCTGATGCACCGCCCGGTAGGACTGGGTCAGGTCATTGACCAGGTCGGCGGTTTCCAGGAAATGGCGGTCCACCTGGTCCCGGTAATGGTTGAGCGCATTGCGGGCTTCATCGCGTTCGCGAATCAGCTGGCTGCCCTGGCGCCGCGCGGGCATCAGCCAGTATAAAACACCGGCGCCGGCCACCAGGCCGGCGAGGAAAGAGAGCAGGTGGGTTGTCAGCATATCCATGTCATACTCCTTAGCCTGCACATTGCAGCACAGTCCTAGTTGCCGCGCCAAGAAAAGCGGCCCGGAAATTGTATCGGGAGGAAACCATGAGTCGTGACCGGCTGGCCCTGGAGGGCCCGGAAGGCACCCTGGAAGCGGTGCTCGAAGGGGAGACGGAGAACCCTGCCATGATCGCCATCGTCTGCCACCCTCACCCCCAATTCGGCGGCACCATGGATAACAAGGTGGTGACCACCTTGATCCGCGCCGCCCGGGACGCGGGCGCCGCCGCCCTGCGCTTCAACTTCCGTGGCGTCGGCGAAAGCCAGGGCGCCTACAGCGACGGCATCGGCGAAGTGGAAGACCT
>JBFJUC010000452.1:0-1828 GCA_041624875.1 Alcanivorax sp. | reverse complement strand
TCGGCGCGGCCGTTGACGATCAGTTGGCGGTCGAAGGGGCCCCAGAACATGACGAAGGAGACGTTGGGGTTGGCGGCGATGTCGTCGCCTTTGCGGCTGTCGTAGTGGGTGAAGAAGACAAAGCCACCGTCTTCGATGCCTTTGAGCAGCACCACGCGGCTGGAGGGGCGGCCGTCGGCGGAGACGGTGGCCAGGGTCATGGCGTTGGCCAGGGGCAGGTCGGCGTGGATGGCGTCGTCGACCCAGCGGCGGGCTTGTTCCACCGGGTCCGCCAGCAGGTCCGCTTCGGTGAGGCCGGGGGCGTGGTATTCCTGGCGTACGTCTTTTATGGGCATGGCGGCTCCGGTCCGGGCGGGGTTGTTTGGCGGTGTCGATATTGTATCGGAATATCGAAGGCCGGGCGGGAAACGCGGCCATGGTTTCGGTGCCGGGTTTTAGGCGTTTACCTACGCTACAATGCCGCCATGTCTTTCGATACCACTGAGATCAACAAACAGCGCCAGGATTTGAGCGGCCGCGACGATGTCTGGTTGTTCGGCTATGGGTCGCTGATTTTCAAGGCGGACTTCCCGTTCCTGGAGCGCCGGGCGGCCAGCATTGAAGGCTGGGCGCGGCGGTTCTGGCAGGGCTCCCACGATCATCGCGGCACGCCGGGCAGCCCGGGACGGGTGGCCACGCTGGTCCGGCAGCCGGGCGCGGTGTGCGCGGGCATGGCGTACCGGGTGACGCCGGATGTGTTCGAGCATTTGGACGTGCGCGAGAAGAACGGTTATTTGCGCTTCAGTACCGAGATGACGTTTCAGGACGGCGGCCACGCCGAGGGGCTGGTGTATATCGCTACCGAGGATAACGAGGCCTATCTGGGTGCCGCGCCGGAGCAGGACATCGCGCGGCATATCGCCGGTTCACACGGGCCCAGCGGCAGTAACCGGGATTACCTGCTAGGGTTGGCCGAGGCGTTGCGGGCGTTGGGCGCCCAGGACCCGCACGTGTTCGAAATCGAAAAGCATCTGTCCACCTTATAAGGAATACGCGTCATGCCCTCAACGTCAGCGACCCCTTGGTGGCGGAAATGGTGGCGCGGAAAGTATGGCCGTCTGGCGCTGGTGATGGCGGTGCTCGGCGGGCTGTTGCTGACGTTCCAGTTAACCGGTTTGCGCGAGCAGTTTTCTTTGCCGTTTCTGCGCGAGTTGCTGCAGGAGAACCGAGTTACCGGTTTGCTGATTTTCGTGGCGGTCTTCGCGCTCGGTAATTTGATTCAGTTGCCCGGCTGGTTGTTTCTGGCGGCGGCGGTGCTGGCGCTGGGGCCGCTGTGGGGTGGCGTGGCCACCTATCTGGCCGCGTTGTTGTCGTGTCTGATCACCTTCCTGGTGGTGCGGATGCTGGGCGGCGATGCCCTGCAGCAAATCGATCGTCCTCTGGCGCGCAAGATTCTCGCCCGTCTTCATCGGCAGCCGGTGCGCAGCGTTACCTTGCTGCGGCTGCTGTTCCAGACCGTGCCGGCGCTTAACTACACCCTGGCGCTAAGCGGGGTGCGCCTGCGTCACTATATGATCGGCACCGTGCTGGGCCTGCCCCTGCCGCTGGGGCTGTACTGCTTGTTCTTTGATCGCATCGCGGTGTTCATAGGCATCAGCTAGCGGGCCGGCGGCGCATTCTTAGCGGCGTGGTGCCAAACCAGCGCTGAAAGGTGCGGCTGAAGTTGGAGGGGTCCTGGTAGCCGAGCTTTTCGGCGATGCGCTCCACCGGCAGGCTGGTTTCCAGCAGGTACCAGGCGGCCAGTTCGCGGCGCACGTCGTCGAGCAGTTCCTGGAAGCTGGTGCCTTCG
>JBFJUC010000451.1:0-1832 GCA_041624875.1 Alcanivorax sp. | reverse complement strand
CTCGACAAGGCGCCGCCGGAAGAGATCGACGGCGCCCTGCTGGAAGAGGAGGCGGAGCAGACCCTCACCGATATGGTGGTGAACGCCTATGAGCGCTCCGAACCGCTGCTGGAAGAAGGCAACTACGAAGCGGTGCTGGCGCTGCTCGCCGAACTGCGCGAGCCGGTGGACGCCTTCTTCGATCAGGTGATGGTGATGGCCGAGGACCCGGCGGTGCGCGACAACCGCCTGGCGCTGCTCACCTTCCTGCGCGATCTGTTCCTCAACGTGGCCGACATCAGTCTGCTGCAGGAATAAGAAGATTCGGCGGGCCCTTGAGAAGGGCCCGCTCCGGCACCACTCCTTGGGTAATTTCGCTTATTCCAAGGAGTCCTTCCATGCGCATTGATCTCACCGGTAAGAAAGCGATCGTTTCCGGCTCCACCGCCGGTATTGGTTTCGGTATCGCCCGCGGCCTGGCCCTGGCCGGCGCGGACGTGGTGATCACCGGCCGCACCCAGGAACGGGTGGACCAGGCGATCGACGCTCTCAAACAGGAGACCAAGAGCGACGGCATCGCCGGCATCGCCGCCGATCTGGGGCGGGCCGAGGGCTGCCAGGCGCTGATCGACGCCCACCCGGAGGCGGATATTCTGGTCAATAACGTGGGTATCTTTGAACCGAAGGGTTTCTTCGATATCGACGACGATGATTGGGAGCGGTTCTTCCAGATCAATGTGATGAGCGCGGTGCGGCTGTCCCGTCACTATGCCCGGGGCATGCGCGACCGGGGTTGGGGCCGCATTCAGTTCCTGTCCAGCGAATCGGCGCTGAATATTCCCACCGAGATGGTCCACTACGGCATGACCAAGACCGCCGTGCAGTCCATTTCCCGGGGCCTGGCCAAGGTACTGGCCGGCACCGGTGTCACGGTGAACGCCATCCTGCCGGGGCCGACCCGCTCCGAGGGTGTGCGCAAGATGCTGAAAAGCATGGCGGAGCAGCGCGGGCTCTCCGAGCAGGAGATGGAGAAGCGGTTCATCCAGGAAGCGCGCCCCAGCTCGATCATTCAACGGGTGGCCGAGGTGGAAGAGGTGGCCAACATGTCGGTGTACGCGGCCTCGCCCCAGGCGTCCGCCACCACCGGGGCGGCCCTGCGGGTGGAAGGCGGTATCGTCGACACCATGGCCTGATACGGCGTCCGGGCCTGATATACTGCCGCCCATGAACGCATCCAAACTGGTTATTCTCGACCGCGACGGTGTCATTAACGAAGACTCCGACGCCTACATTAAAACGCCCGAGGAGTGGCGCCCGCTGCCCGGCAGCGCGGCGGCCATCGCCCGGCTCAACCGCGCCGGATATCGGGTGGCGGTGGCGACCAACCAATCAGGTCTGGCACGGGGTTATTTCGACCAGGCCGGCCTGGACGCCATCCACCGGACCATGGCGGCCCACCTGGAGGGCGCCGGCGCCCGACTTTCGGGCGTGTATTTCTGCCCCCATGGTCCGGATGACGGCTGCTCGTGCCGTAAGCCGGCGCCCGGACTGATCGACCAAATTGTTGCCGAGTATGGCGATGTCACCGGAGTGCCCATGGTTGGTGATAGTCTGAGGGACCTGGAAGCCGGCGTCGCGCGCGGTTGCCGCCCGGTGCTGGTGCTTACCGGCAAAGGCCGCCGAACCCTGGACAAAGGCTTGCCGGAATCCCTGGGCCCGGTGGAGGTTTATGATTCCCTGGCCGGGTTCGTCGACCAGTTTCTCAAGGACCCTTCATGAAAGAACCCGCCGGTGGCCCGCCCAGTTGGGGCATCCGCATTCGCAGTGTGCTGTTTTTCGTTATCTACAACGCG
>JBFJUC010000450.1:0-1839 GCA_041624875.1 Alcanivorax sp. | reverse complement strand
GAGTAGCACATGTGGGTGTGGATCTGGGTTTCGTCGGCCACGCCCACGGTGGCCAGGCGGAAGCAGTCCACCGCCCAGTCCAGGTACGCCTGCCAGTCGTCGCGGCGCAGCGGCAGGCCCTCGCGGAAGGCCGGCTCGTCGATCTGGATTACGCCGATGCCGGCGCTTTCCAGGTCCTGGACCTCATCGCGCAGGGCCAGGGCGATCTGCCGGCAGGTGGTGTCGCGGGGCTGGTCGTCGCGCACGAAGGACCACTGCAGAATGGTCACCGGGCCGGTGAGCATGCCTTTCACCGGCTTGTCGGTGAGCGATTGGGCGAAGCGCGTCCAGTCCACGGTCATGGCGTTAGGGCGGCTCACGTCGCCGAAGATCACCGGCGGTTTCACGCAGCGCGAGCCGTAGCTTTGCACCCAGCCGAAGCGGGTGAAGGCAAAACCTTCCAGCAGCTCGCCGAAGTACTCGACCATGTCGTTGCGCTCCGCTTCGCCGTGCACCAGCACGTCCAGGTCCACCTGCTCCTGGTAGCGCACGGCGCGGGTGATTTCCTGTTTCATCAGCTCGGTGTAACCGCTGTCGTCCAGCTTGCCGGCTTTCCAGTCACGCCGCGCGGCACGGATTTCCTTGGTCTGCGGGAAGGAACCGATGGTGGTCGTGGGGTAGGCGGGCAGTTTCAGCGCCGCCTGCTGTTTGCCGATGCGCTCCACGAACGGGCTCAGCCGGTCGCGGGACACCTGGCCGGACGCCGCCATGCGCTCGCCCACCGTCGGATTGTGGATGCGCCGTGACTGGCCGCGTGCGGCCACCGCCTGGCGTTGCGCCTGCAGGGCCGGTTGCACGCTGTCGTCACCGTCCAGGGCGCCGCCCAGCACCGCCAGTTCATCGAGCTTCTGTTTGGCGAAGCTGAGCCAGCTTTTCAGTTCGTCGTCGAGGCGGTCTTCCTGGTCCAGGTCCACCGGGCTGTGCAGCAACGAACAGGAAGGCGCCAGCCACAGGCGCTCGCCCAGCTCCGCCTTCAGCGGGGTCAGGGTGTCGAGCAGGGCGTCCAGGTCGGCGCGCCAGATATTGCGGCCATTGATCACACCCAGCGACAGCACCTTGTCGCCCAGGCGCGGCAGCACCTGGTCGAGGGAATCCGCGCCGCGCACCCGGTCCAGGTGCAGCCCGGCCACCGGCAGCTGCAGGGCGGTGAACAGGTTGTCGCGCAGGCCTTCGAAATAGGTGGCCAGCAGCAGTTTCACCGAGGCGGCCCCGGCGAGCTGGTCGTAGACGCGCAGGTAGGCGCGCTGCCAGGCGTCGGGCAGGTCCAGGCAAAGAATCGGCTCGTCGATCTGCACCCAGGTGACGCCCTGGTCGGCGAAGCGCTGCAGAATCGTCCGGTACACCGGGATCAATTTTTCCAGCAGCGTCAGCTTGGCGCTGTCGGCGGCGCCGTCGAACGACTCGCCCTTGGACAGGTACAGATAGGTGAGCGGGCCGGGGATCACCGGCTTGGCGTCCAGGTTCAGGGCCCGGGCTTCGTCCACCTGTTCGAACAGGGTCTCGCGGGCGATGCGGAAATCCTGGTCCCCTTCCAACTCCGGCACGATGTAGTGGTAGTTGGTATCGAACCACTTGGTCATTTCGCAGGCCGCCGCCGGCTCACCGCTGGGGGCGCGGCCCCGGGCCATGCGGAACAGGGTGTCCAGGGACACCGGCTGATCGTCGGCCTGCTGGAAGCGCGGCGGCACCACGCCCAGCAGGCAGGAGAACTCGAGAATCTGGTCGTACCAGGCGAAGTCGCCCACCGGCACCGCGTCCAGGCCCGCTTCCGCCTGCAGCGTCCAGTGGCGCTCGCGCAGG
>JBFJUC010000449.1:0-1846 GCA_041624875.1 Alcanivorax sp. | reverse complement strand
CGCCCCGGCGGCCGGCTCAACGGCCGGCTGCGGGTGCCGGGTGATAAATCCATGTCCCACCGGGCCATCATGCTGGCGTCCCTGGCCGAGGGCACCACCACCGTGGAGGGGTTTCTGGAAGGGGAGGACGCCCTGGCCACGTTGCAGGCGTTCCGCGACATGGGCGTGCTGATCGAAGGGCCCCATCACGGTCAGGTGATCGTGCACGGGGTTGGTCTGCACGGCCTGAAAGCGCCGGGCAAGCCGCTCTACATGGGCAATTCCGGCACTTCCATGCGCCTGCTCACCGGTCTGCTCGCCGGCCAGGCGTTCGACACCGAGCTGAGCGGCGACGAATCGCTGTCCAAGCGGCCCATGGAGCGCGTCGCCAGCCCGCTGCGGGAAATGGGCGCGCGCATCGACACCGGCGAAGGCGGTCGGCCGCCGGTGCGCATTCACGGCGGCCAGGCCCTGAAAGGCATCCATTACCCGCTGCCGATGGCATCCGCCCAGGTGAAATCGGCGGTGCTGCTGGCGGGCCTGTACGCCGAAGGCGAGACCTCGGTGACCGAGCCGGCGCCGACCCGCGACCATACCGAGCGGATGCTGGGTGGTTTCGGCGTGCCGGTGCGCCGCGACGGTGCCACCAGCGCGGTGACCGGCGGCACGCCGCTGGCGGCGGGACCGCTGGATGTGCCGGCGGATATCTCCTCGGCGGCGTTCTTCCTGGTCGGCGCGTCCATCGCCGAAGGCAGCGAGCTGACCCTGCCCCATGTGGGGGTGAACCCCACCCGCACCGGGGTGATCGACATTCTCAAGCTGATGGGCGCCGACATCCGCCTGGAGAACCCGCGCGATTCCGGCGGCGAGCCGGTGGCGGACCTGGTGGTCAAGAGCGCGCCGCTGAAAGGCATCGAGATTCCCCGGGAGCTGGTGCCCCTGGCCATCGATGAGTTTCCGGCGATCTTCATCGCCGCCGCCTGCGCAGAGGGTGAAACCGTGCTGCGCGGCGCCGAGGAGCTGCGCGTCAAGGAGTCCGACCGCATCCAGGTGATGGCCGACGGCCTGGCGGCCCTGGGCGTGGAGCATGACGTGCACGAGGACGGCATTCGCATCGTCGGCGGCCCCTTCGGCGGCGGCGAGGTGGATTCCCACGGCGATCACCGTATCGCCATGAGTTTCGCCATGGCGGCGCTGCGCGCCTCGGCGCCGATCACCATCCGCCGCTGCGCCAATGTGGCCACCAGTTTTCCCGGTTTCGCGGATCTGGCCCGCGGTGCCGGCCTCGACCTGGAGGTGCACTCATCCAAGGAGAACGCATGATCCCGATCATCACCATCGACGGCCCGGTGTCCTCCGGCAAGGGCACCGTGGCGCGCCTGGTGGCCGCCCGGCTGGCCTGGCACCTGCTGGACTCCGGCGCCCTCTATAGGGTGCTGGGGCTGCATGCCACGCGTCAGGGCGTGGCCCTGGACGACCTGCCGGCGCTGATCCGGCTTGCCGAGAACCTGCCGGTGGTGTTCCGGGAGCAGGGCGGCGACACCGCCGTGGTGCTCGACGGCGAGGACGTGAGCGCCGACATCCGCCGTGAGGAAGTGGGCGAAATGGCCAGCCAGGTGGCCGTCCTGCAGCCGGTCCGCGACGCGCTGTTCGGCCGCCAGCGGGCCTTCGCCCTGAGTCCGGGTCTGGTGGCCGATGGCCGCGACATGGGCACGGTGGTGTTCCGGGACGCGCCGCTCAAGATCTACCTCAACGCCAGCGCCGAGGAGCGCGCCCGCCGGCGCTACGCCCAGTTGAAGGAAAAGGGCTTTGATGCTACCCTCGCGACCCTTATCGAGGACATCCAGACCCGGGACGACCGGGACAT
>JBFJUC010000448.1:0-1866 GCA_041624875.1 Alcanivorax sp. | reverse complement strand
CTGTTCGACCAGGCCGGCGAGATCGGCGGCCAGTTCAACATGGCCAAGGTGATCCCCGGCAAGGAAGAGTTCCACGAGACCCTGCGCTACTTTCAAAAGCGCATCGAGCGCACCGGCGTCAAGGTGGTTCTGAATCGGCGCGTGGAGAGCCAGGAACTTGAGCGCGAAGGTTTTCAGGAGATCGTCATCGCCACCGGGGTATCGCCGCGTCGGCCCGGCATCGACGGCATTGAGCATGCCAAGGTGGTGTCCTACGTGGACGTGCTGCGCGGCAAGGTGCCGGTGGGCGAACGGGTGGCAATCATCGGCGCCGGCGGTATCGGTTTCGACGTGGCGGAGTTTCTCTCCGAGGTGCCCCGGGACGGCGCCCAGCCGTTGCCGGAGTGGCTGGCGGAGTGGGGCGTGGATTTCAACGCGCAAACCCGTGGCGGCCTGGTGGAGAAGCACCCGGAAACGCCGGCGCGGAAAATCTACCTGCTGCAGCGTAAGGAAAGTACGCCGGGCAAGGGGTTGGGCAAGACCAGCGGCTGGGTGCACCGCGCCACGCTCAAACACCGCAACGTGGAAATGTTGCCCGGTTGCAGCTACGACCGCATCGACGACCACGGTCTGCACATCACCCAGAACGACAAGCAAGGCTTGCTGAAAGTGGACCAGGTGGTGATTTGCGCCGGCCAGGAATCGCTGCGTGAGCTGTACCAGGAACAGGCCGCCAACCACCACTTGATCGGCGGCGCCGACCTGGCCGCCGAGCTGGACGCCAAGCGCGCTATCAAGCAAGGCTCCGAGCTTGCCGCGCGGCTGTAGCCGCGCGGCAAGCTCAGTGAATAGTTAATTGTTAACTATTCACTGTCTTTATTTCAGTTCTTTGGAGCTGAGGCCCAGGACGCGGCGGGCGATGATCAACTTCTGAATCTGCTGGGTGCCTTCGAAGATGTCCAGAATCTTGGAGTCCCGCGCCCATTTTTCCAGCAGCTCGTCCTCGGTGTAGCCGATGGAGCCGGCCAGCTCCACGCATTTCAGAGTGACGTGGTTTCCCACGCGGCCAGCCTTGGCCTTGGAGATCGACGCCTCCACCGAGTTGGACTGCTTGTTGTCGGCCATCCACGCCGCTTTCATCGCCAGCCAGTAGGCCGCTTCCCATTCCGCTTCCATGCGGTACAGTTCCGCTTCGGCGGCGCTGGCGTTGTCCACCGGTTTGCCGTAGTCGTATTCGATCGCTTCGCTGAGCAGTTCCCGGGTTCGCTCCAGAGACGCTTTGGCCACGCCCAGGGCGAAGCAGGCCACCAGCGGGCGGGTGTTGTCGAAAGTTTCCATCACGCCGCCGAAACCTTTGGTGTCCACTTCCGGGTTGCCGAGCAGGTTTTCCTTGGGCACGCGACAATCGCTGAAGTTAATCGCCGCGGTGTCGGAAGCGCGAATGCCGAGCTTCTTCTCCAGGCGTGCCAGCTCCATGCCCGGCGTGCCCCATTCCACCACGAACGATTTGATCGCGGCGCGGCCCAGCTTCGGGTCCAGGCTGGCCCAGACCACCACGCAATCGGCGCGCTCGCCGGAGGTGACGTAAATTTTTTCGCCATTGAGCACATAGTGATCGCCGTCTTCCTTGGCGGTGGTGCGGATCGCCGCGGAATCGGAGCCGGCCCCCGGCTCGGTGATCGCCATGGCCGCCCACTTGCCCTTGAAACGCTCCAGCTGCTCGTCGGTGGCCACCGCGGCGATGGCCGCGTTGCCCAGGCCCTGGCGCGGCATGGCGAGCAGAAAGCCGGTGTCGCCGTAGCAGAACTCCAGAGCGCCCAGGCAGGTCATCATGTTGGCGCCGTTTTTCACGCCGCCGTCTTCCTGCACCTTGCCCTTGCCGGTCTG
>JBFJUC010000447.1:0-1875 GCA_041624875.1 Alcanivorax sp. | reverse complement strand
CCTGACCTTTGCGGGTGATCTGCACACTCATGGTTGTCTCCCTCACATCCGGAACACGCCGTAGCGCGTCTCTTCGATGGGTGCGTTGAGGCTGGCGGAAATCGCCAGGCCGAGAACGTCGCGGGTATCCGCCGGGTCGATGACGCCGTCGTCCCACAGGCGGGCGCTGGCGTACCAGGGTTGCGCCATGGTCTCGTATTGGGCGGTCATGTCGTCCTGAAAACGCTGGGCGTCCTCATCGCTCCAGTGCTCGCCTTTCTTTTTCAGCGAGGCGGCTTTCACCTGGGTGAGCACGCTGGCGGCCTGTTCGCCGCCCATCACCGAGATGCGCGCGTTGGGCCACATGAACATGAAGCGCGGGTCGTAGGCGCGCCCGCACATGCCGTAGTTGCCGGCGCCGAAGCTGCCACCGGTGATCACGGTGAACTTGGGCACGCTGGCGCAGGCCACCGCGTTGACCATTTTGGCGCCGTGCTTGGCGATGCCTTCCGCTTCGTATTTTTGCCCGACCATGAAGCCGGTGATGTTCTGCAGGAACAGCAGCGGAATCTTGCGTTGGTTGCACAGCTCCACGAAGTGGGCGCCCTTGAGCGCGGATTCCGAATAGAGCACGCCGTCGTTGGCGAGAATGCCCACCGGAAAGCCGTGGATACGCGCGAAGCCGGTGACCAGAGTGGTGCCGTAATTCGCCTTGAATTCGTCCAGGTCGGAATCGTCGACGATGCGCGCGATCAGTTCCCGTGCGGGCATCGGCGAGCGGGTGGTGGGCGGAATCAGGCCGTACAGTTCGTCCGGCTCATAGGCGGGCGGCCGTGCCGGGCGCACATCCAGTTGCTCGGGTTTGTGCCAGTTAAGCCGGCCGATGCAGCGGCGCGCCAGGTCCAGGGCATGGGGTTCGTCGTCGGCCAGGTGGTCGGCGACGCCGGATTGTTCGCCGTGCAGGGCGGCGCCGCCCAGTTCCTCGGCGCTGACCACTTCGCCGGTGGCGGCTTTCACCAGCGGCGGGCCGGCCAGGAACACGGTGGAATGGTTGCGCACCATGATCACTTCGTCGGCCATGGCGGGCACATAGGCGCCGCCGGCGGTGCAGGACCCCAGCACCACGCTAATCTGCGGAATACCCCGGGCGGACATATTGGCCATGTTGAAGAAGATGCGGCCGAAGTGGTCGCGGTCCGGGAACACTTCATCCTGGCGCGGCAGGTTGGCGCCGCCGGAGTCCACCAGGTAGACGCAGGGCAGCCGGTTCTCGGCGGCCACCGCCTGGCAGCGCAGGTGTTTTTTTACGGTCAGCGGGTAGTAGCTGCCGCCCTTCACGGTGGGGTCGTTGGCGACGATCATGCACTCCACGCCGGCCACCCGACCGATGCCGCCGACACAGCCGGCGGCGGGGACGTCTTCACCGGGGTAGACGCCGTCGGCGGCCAGCGCCGACAACTCCAGGAACGGCGAACCCGGGTCCAGAAGGTGCTGGATGCGCTCGCGCACCGGCAACTTGCCCTTGTCACGCAGACGCGCTTCGGCGGCTTCGCCGCCGCCATGGGCGATGCGGTCGAGTTTTTCCCGCAGGGTTTCGCGCAGGGCCAGATTGTGTTCGCGGTACTGGCCGTATTCCGGCGCGCTTTTATTCAGCTGGCTGATGATTTTGGGCATGGCTCAGGCGGTCTCGTTGAACAGTTCGCGGCCGATCAGCATGCGGCGGATCTCACTGGTGCCGGCGCCGATCTCATAAAGCTTGGCGTCGCGCAGCAGGCGACCGGTGGGGTACTCGTTGATGTAGCCGTTGCCGCCCAGGCACTGGATCGCGTCCAGCGCCATCTGGGTGGCGTTCTCGGCGCAGTAGAGGATGGCGCCGGCGGCGTCCTTGCGGCTGCT
>JBFJUC010000446.1:0-1900 GCA_041624875.1 Alcanivorax sp. | reverse complement strand
GGCAAAAGGCAAGACCTGACCCCTTACTCCGCCCGCCCCGCCAACCGCCGCAACGCCCGCGCCAACTCGTCGTCATCGACACAATCCGCCGCCTGCCGGATATGCGCGGCGCTGCCCGCGTCCAGCGGCGGCCGCTCATTGGCGCGCAGCTTCTCGGCGGTGGCGGCGGGCGCCGCCCGGCGGCCGGTGACCAGAATCTTGATGCTTTTGCCCGGCGCCAGGCCGCGCTCCAGGCGCGGCAGGTGGAAGCGCAGCAGCTGGGCGGTGGCGCTGGTTTCCACCATCGCCAGCCAGCGGTTGTCTTCCTCCACCAGCGTCACCCGGTCGCGCAGGGCCGGCGGCAGGCAGTCCTGGGGCGGGGCGGTCGGGCCTTTGGGGGCCGCCGCCTGGTGGCCGCGGGCGGCCTTCGCCAGCGGCGCCAGGGCGCTGTTTTGGCGCAACAGACCCTGCAATTCCTTGGGTAGGGACGGCTTGCTCATACCTTTTCCTTGGGCTACCCTGCGAATGTAAAAAAATTATAAAGCTTGCCAGGCGAGAGCACACGGGGAAGGCGCTCGCTATCTCATCCACGGAAGCTCGTTCACGGAAGAAAGGAACCCTTTGCCCCGCCGGGCGGTCTCGCCTCCGGCCCGGGTACGTTTTTATTGGCGACAGCTGAATTCGAGACAGGCGCGATACAACGATGAACATCATATTGTTGAACAGCAAGCGCGGCCACTCCCGCACCCTTACATTGCCGCGTTTTTTGCCGGCGCTGGTGCTGGCGGTGCTGGTGCTGATCCCAATGGCGGCCGGCGTCGGTGCTTACTGGGTCAGTTACCGGGTCGCGCCGCCCTCCTACAGCGAGGAAGTGGCGAAACGGTTCCAGGCCTCCCTGGACCGGCAAAGCGACGAAGTGGCCGGTCTCAAGCAGCTCAGTGAAGAACAGTTCCGTGCGTTGACCCTGAAACTGGCCGATGCCCAGGCCCGCCTGGTGCGTCTGGATGCCCTCGGTGAGCGGCTGGTGGACGTGGCCGGCATTGAAAGCGACGAATTCGATTTCGGCGGCGGCGAGCTGGCCATGGGCGGCCCCGAACCCAAGGACAGCAGCGCCTTCGCGCCGCCGTCGTTCATGGAGGAACTGGACGGCCTCACCGAGACCCTGGAACGCCGCGAGCAGCAACTGAATATCCTCGAGAATCTGCTCGCCAACCGTAACCTGGAAAACCAGACCTTCCTGTCCGGCCGTCCGATCACCCAGGGCTGGATGTCGAGCCGCTTTGGCCGCCGCACCGACCCGTTCTCGGGCAAGGTGGCGTGGCACGAAGGGGTGGATTTCGCCGGCAAGGACGGCTCCGATGTGGTCGCCACCGCCGCCGGCGTGGTCACCTACGCCGGCGAGCGTTCCGGCTACGGCCGTCTGGTGGAGATCAACCACGGCAACGGCATCAGCACCCGCTACGGCCACGCCAAGACCGTGGAAGTAAAAGTCGGCGATATCGTGCGCACCGGCGATGTGATCGCCAAGATGGGCTCCAGCGGCCGTTCCACCGGCCCGCACGTGCACTATGAAGTCCTCAAGAACGGCCGCCAGGTCAATCCGCACCCCTATATTTACCGCGCCCGCCGCTGAAGCGGGCCCTGCAACCGATCAAGGGGCTCTGGAATCCCGCCGGACGGCTGAAGCCGTCCTTTCGCGGGCAAGGCCCGCTCCCACATGCCAGGTCTTGAATAGTCGTCCTCCGCACCTTATCTCCTTGGTCTATTGTGTTTAGAATGACTCTTTTTCGCCCCACCCATTGAGAATAAACGGACGTTTCATGCTGGCTACCATCGTCAAAAAAGTCTTCGGGACCAAGAATGACCGCGAGCTCAAGCGGATCAGCCGTCTGGTGGCCGGGGTCAACACCCATGGCGACGC
>JBFJUC010000445.1:0-1936 GCA_041624875.1 Alcanivorax sp. | reverse complement strand
CTGCCCGATCGCGTCATCACCCACCTGCAGCTGCTGGAAGGCGATTGCGGCGGCTTCCCGGTGGACCGCCTCACCCACTGCCTGCAGACCGCCACCCTGGCGCACCGCGACGGCCAGGACGAGGAGTACGTGGTGTGCGCCCTGCTGCACGACATCGGCGACACCCTGGGCCCCTACAATCACGCCGACGTGGGCGCCGCCCTGCTGGAGCCGTTCGTCAGCGAGGAAAACCACTGGATGGTGAAACACCACGCCATCTTCCAGGGCTACTACTTCTTCGAGCACCTGGGCCTGGACCCGGAGCTGCGCGAGAAATACCGTGACCACCCGTGTTTCGACCGCACCGTGGAGTTCTGCGCCAAGTACGATGCCGCCGCTTTCGACCCGGAGCAGGAGACCCTGCCGCTGTCGTTCTTCGAGCCGATGCTGCGCCGGGTGATGGCCAAGCCCAAGCGCTCGCTGTACAAGAACAAACTCGACGCGGACCAGCAGGAACAGCGCCAGACCGCCTGATTCGGTGACTCCGTCGGCGTCAGACGCCGAGGCGTCGGGCCATGGTCTCCATTACCCGGAACCAGGCCTCGGCGCCTTCTTCGCCCACCTCATCGAAGGCGTGGGTGAGCAGCTCCCGCTGGATGCCGGTAAGGCGCGATTCCAGTGCCACGCCCTGGGAGGTCAGCGCCAGCCGTTTCACCCTCTTGTCCGAGGCGTCCCGGGTCACCGCGACCATGTCTTTCTCGACCAGGGATTTCAGCGGCTTATGAATGGCCTGTTTGGTCAGCCGCATGCTCTCCACCAGCGCGTTGACGCTGAGCCCCGGGTTGCGGCCGATAAAAAACAGCAATCGGTGGTGAATACGGGACAATCCCTGGCTTTTCAATATGCTGTCGGGTTCGGCCACCAGGCCCCGGAAGGCGAAATGCAGGGTTTCCAGGCACTGGTTCAGCCGGTCCAGCGAAGCGTCTTCAACCATATTGGTTCACCACCAGTCTCGATTTCGGGTGTATAGGTCACAAAAGTTGACCCTGATCGGCGCGCCTTGCAAGCGTTTTCCCCAGGGGCGCCGTCGTCGGGCCAGCAAAGTGTAACCCGTATAGCCGTCGACCGCAGAGCAGGGCCGTGCCGTGTAGAGAAGCGCAAGGCTAACGCCTGGATATCGGCCGGGGCGTGAAGGCGTCTTTACACGCAACCTGACCCTGGCGGACGGCGCGCGCACCGCCAACGAAAAACGCCCGGCGTGCGTGGCACGTCGGGCGTTCGGAGGCGGACCGGCGAGGAGCGTCAGTCGCGCAGCGCTTCCACTTCGTAGACCGCGGTGGTGCCGCTCACTTCGTAGCCCACCACCAGCAGCGCTTTGTCGTTGGGGGAGTCGGAGGCGGGGATGAACACCAGGCCTTCCGGGCCCAGGTCGCCGGCGCTGGCCAGCACCGATTCGGTATCCTCGGTGACCCAGTCCTCGCGAGTGTTCAGGTAGTCCTGCATCACCGGCGCGGTCGGGTCGGTGATGTCATAGACCAGAATGCCGCCCATGCGCTCCAGGCCCAGGAACAGGAAGGTCTTGCCGCCCAAGGTGCCGATGGTCAGGCCTTCCGGCTCCGGGCCCTTGGCGTCGCTGCGGCTGTCGAAGTCGCTGCCTTCGTCGTGGCCGCTGTTGAAGTAGTCGGCGCAAGGAATGTTGCGCTGCGCGCCGGCCATGCAGTCATCGCTGGCGATGAACTGTTCGATGGCGTCGCCGGAATCCCACACCAGGGCACCCTCGGCATCCCAGATTGAGAACGAGCGGCCGCCGTAGGCGTACAGGGTGTCGTACATGATGCGATCACCGGCCGGGTCTTCCACGCCGGCGGCGGTGAACATCACCGGGTCGCCGTTGCTGTCGGTGCGGTAGCCTTCCGTCCAGGTGATGTTCAGACGGCCCAGCACGTCGTCCTCGCGG
>JBFJUC010000444.1:0-1941 GCA_041624875.1 Alcanivorax sp. | reverse complement strand
GTCGAAGGCCACATCCAGATGGTCGACGCTGTCGCCGTGGTCGTCCCAGACCGCGGCGCGGGCCGCTTCCTCCAGGCTCATGACGCGCACGTCCACCGGCGCCCCGGCTACCTGGGCCAGATCGCCGGCGATCGCCTTGATCACCGCCTCGCGGGACGCGAAGCGGGTGTTGGCGAACGAGTTCAGATACAGCTTCAGCGATTTGGACTCGATGATGTTCGGTGAGATGCACGGCACCACCAGCTCGGCCATGGCCACCACCGGCTTGCCGCGCTCGTTGAGCCAGGAAAGTTCGTAGGCGTTCCAGATATCCTGGCCGTGGAACGGCAGCGGCGCGCCCTCTTCGCCACTCTCGAGATCCAGGCTTTCGCGCGCGTCCCAACGGGGCACCGGGCACAGCAAAGAAGGCGTGTACTCGTCGATGAAGGCGCTGGTTCGCCCCAGCGGTGTGTCGTTAAGAAAGCTCATGTCGATTTACCCGCGAATTCCGGTTCCACGCCGCAGCAACCACAGCGCCAGCAGGAAAAACCCCACCGTAAAGGCGAAGATAGCACCCAGGGAGGCGTATACGTTGACGTCGCTCACACCCAGCACGCCGTAGCGAAACGCGTTGACCATATACACGATGGGGTTCACCAGAGTCACGGTGCGCCAGAACTCGGACAGCAGATCGATGGAATAGAACACCCCGCCCAGGTAGGTGAGCGGCGTGAGAATAAAATTGGGAATGATGCTGATGTCGTCGAAATTATTGGCGAAGATGGCGTTGATAAAGCCACCCAGCGCAAACAGCGCCGACGTCATCGCCACCACCAGCAGGGTGATCCAGGCGTGCTGCACGTTCAGATCGGTAAAGAACAGACTCACGGTGGTGACGATGCCGCCCACCATGATGCCGCGCACCATGCCACCCACCACGAAGCCGGACAGAATCACGAACGGCGACATCGGCGACACCAGCATCTCCTCGATGGAGTGCTGGAACTTGGTGGAGAAAAACGAACTGACCACGTTGCCGTAGCTGTTCTGAATCACGCTCATCATGATCAGGCCGGGCACGATGTACTGCATGTAATCGAAGCCGCCCATCTCGCCGATGCGGCTGCCCACCAGGTTGCCGAAGATCACGAAATAGAGCGTCATGGTGATCGCCGGCGGCAGCAGCGTCTGCGGCCAGATGCGCAGGAAGCGGCGCACTTCCTTGGTAACGATGGTCAGGAACGCGACCCATTGTTGATGCAACGTCATGAGGCGTTCTCCCGCTGCGGGTTCTGCTCGGGCAGGTTCTGTTCCACCAGACGCACGAACAATTCCTCAAGCCGGTTGGCTTTGTTACGCATACTCATTACTTCGAAATCCTGCTCCGCCAGGGCCACGAACAGCCGGTTCAGGCTTTGCGTTTTCGGCACCGCCACTTCCAGCGTGCCGGCGTCGCGCAGATGCACCTCGAAACCGGGCAGCTCCGGGGCGCGCTCCACCGGCCGGGCCAGATCCAGGATGAAGGTTTCCACCTGCAATTTTTCCAACAGCGACTTCATGTCGGTGTTCTCGACGATGCGGCCGTGGTCGATGATGGCGATGCGGCGGCACAGGGTCTCCGCCTCTTCCAGGTAGTGGGTGGTGAGAATAATGGTGCGGCCTTCGTTGTTCAGACCGATCAAGAAGTCCCACATGGAGCGGCGCAGCTCGATATCCACCCCGGCGGTGGGCTCATCGAGAATCAGCAGCTCCGGCTCGTGGACCAGGGCGCGGGCGATCATCAGCCGGCGCTTCATGCCCCCGGACAGGGAGCGCGCCTGGTTCTTGCGCTTGTCCCACAGGCCCAGCTTGCGCAGGTACTTCTCCGCCCGTTCCCGGGCCAGCGGCGCCGGAATGCCATAGAAGCCGGCCTGGGTGACGACGATGTCGAACACTTTCTCGAACTGGCTGAAATTGAATTCC
>JBFJUC010000443.1:0-1944 GCA_041624875.1 Alcanivorax sp. | reverse complement strand
CTGAAGGCCTTCGCCGCCGTGGCCGGCGAGCGCCAGGTGCAGGGCATCCCCTGCCGGCCGCTGATCGAACAGGGCGGCAGCCTGCATTGCATCACCATGCAACTGCCCGAGGGCGTGCTGGCCTGAGCCGGAAACTGCTATCCTTTTCACAACGCCCACTTTCCAACACCGCACCGGAAGAGACACCCACATGCGCGTTGCCGTGATACAGCAACAGAACACCGCCGACCTGGACGCCAACCTGGCCCGTTCCATGGACAAGATCCGCGAGGCCGCGGCCCAGGGGGCCCAGCTGGTGATGCTCCAGGAGCTGCACCGCAGCCTCTATTTCTGCCAGAGCGAAGACACCGCCATGTTCGATCTGGCGGAAACGGTGCCCGGCCCCAGCACCGACGCGCTGGGCGCGCTGGCCCGGGAACTGCAGGTGGTGATCGTCGCCAGCTTGTTCGAAAAGCGCGCCACCGGCCTCTACCACAACACCGCCGTGGTGCTGGAAAGCGACGGCCATCTGGCCGGCCTGTACCGCAAGATGCACATCCCCGACGACCCGGGCTTCTACGAGAAGTTTTATTTCACCCCCGGCGACGCCACCTTCAACGCCGGCCATTCCGGGTTCACGCCGATTCGCACCAGCGTCGGCAAGCTCGGGCTGCTGGTGTGCTGGGATCAGTGGTACCCGGAAGCGGCGCGCCTGATGGCGCTGGCCGGCGCCGATCTGCTGCTCTACCCCACCGCCATCGGCTGGGACCGCAGCGACGAGCCGGAAGAGCAGAACCGCCAGCTGGACGCCTGGATCACCGTGCAGCGCGCCCACGCGGTGGCCAACGGCCTGCCGGTGCTGGTCGCCAACCGCACCGGCTTCGAACCCGGCCCGGATGGCGCCGGCGGCATCGACTTCTGGGGCAACAGTTTTGTGTGCGGCCCACAGGGGGAATACCTGGCCCGCGCCGACCGGGACCAGGAACAGACGCTGGTGGTCGACCTGGACATGGCGCGCTCTGAAGAGGTCCGCCGCATCTGGCCTTACCTGCGCGACCGGCGCGTGGATGCCTACCAGGACCTCACCAAGCGCTACCGGGACTGACTAGGGCAGCAGTGTCCAGGCCAGATACAGCATGATCAGCACCTGCGCCACGAACAGAGTAGCGCGAACCAGCACCAGCGGCAGACTGGTGCCGATCAAATGCGCCGCGCTTTGCCCCAGACGACAAAAAATGAAGGCGCCGGCCAGTCCGTCCACCACCGCACTTTGTCCGGTGGCCGCGGCGGTTAGCACCAGGGCCGCGAACAGCGGCAGGTTTTCCAGACAGTTCAAATGGGCGCCTTTGGCACGTATCAGGAAAGCGGGGTCGTCAACCGGTTGGTTGCGCTCCCAGTGATTGGCCTTCTTGTTCCCCAGAAAAATCTGCGGCACCCGATAGCCAGCGTAGGTCATCGCCAGCAATAAACTCAGAATCACGAAGATCAGCAAAGCCGTAAAACCAGTCATTTTATTTCCCTTATCGCAGAGGCAAAGGCGGTCTGGGAGACCACGAGTATCTCAGAATGACACAGCGAAAATGAAAATGACGTTACCGAATGTAGTTCGGTGTCAGGCGCGCTTCTTTTCGATCCAGTAGAGGAACAGGTCCCCCCGCTGGCGCTGCTCCAGAAGCGTGTGGCCGAGAAACTGGCAAAACTTGGGAATATCCCGTTCCGTGGAGGGGTCGGTGGCGCGCACTTCCAACACATCGCCGGCGGCCATGTCGCGCACCTTGCCGTGCAGCAGCATCACCGGTTCCGGACAAACCAGGCCGGTGGCGTCGAGATGATGTTCAGCGTGCGGCGTATCAGTCATGGCAAAAAGGTCAGCCCAGTCGTTGCGGCGGCGGGCGCCAGAAAAGGGCCGCTATTATAACCAAGCCGCCAAGGCCCGCCGCAAGCAGGAAATGGCCGGCGTAACCG
>JBFJUC010000442.1:0-1947 GCA_041624875.1 Alcanivorax sp. | reverse complement strand
GATCATGTTCCTGTATCGGGACGAGGTCTATAACCAGGACACCACCGAAAAGGGCATCGGCGAAGTGATCATCGGCAAGCAGCGGAACGGCCCCATCGGTACCGTGCGCGTGGCCTTTCGGGGCGAGTACCTGCGCTTCGACGACCTGGCGCCGGAATACTATCAGCAGTACGCCGGCGACGAGTAACTGCGCATGCGCGGTACCTTTCTGGAAATCCGCCCCCGGGCCCTGACCGATAACGCGCGCCGCGCCCGTGCCCTGGCCAACGGTGCGCGGGTGTTCGCCATGGTCAAGGCCAACGGCTACGGCCACGGCCTGGGCCTGGCGGCCCGCGCCTTCGCCAACGCCGTGGACGGCCTCGGCGTGGCGGTAATCGAAGAGGCGCAGGCACTGCGTCATCTGGGGTTGGCCCACCCGGTGCTGGTGGCGGAGGGCTTCTTCGACGCCGACGAACTGGCCTTGGCTTCGCGGCTGCACGCGGAAGTGGTGGTGCATTCGCCCTGGCAGGTGGATCTGCTCGCCGCGCGGCCGGCCCCGCTGGGGGTCTGGCTCAAGGTCAATACCGGCATGAACCGGCTCGGCATGGCGCCGGACCTGGCCCGGGCCCAGGCGGCGCGTCTGCGCGCCATCCCCGGGGTGCGGCTGCTCGGCGTGATGAGTCACTTTGCCTGCGCCGACGCCGAGGACGACCCCCTCACCGACCAACAGCTGGACATCGCCGACACCCTGGCCAAAGAGTTGAACGTACCGCTCAGTGCCGCCAATTCCGCCGCGCTGATCCGCTACCCCCAGGCCCGCGCCCGGCGCGTGCGTCCCGGCATCATGCTGTACGGCTCGTCGCCGTTTCCCTGGCGTAGCGCTGCGGACCTGGCGCTGTCGGTGACGCAGCGTTTCAGCGCCCGGCTGATCGCCATCAACCCGATTCAGGCCGGCGACACCGTGGGTTACGGCGCCACCTGGCGCGCCGACGCGCCGGGCCGCATTGGCGTGGTGGCGGTGGGCTACGGCGACGGCTACCCGCGCCATGCGCCCAGCGGCACCCCGGTGGCGGTAAACGGCCACCGCACCCGCCTGGTGGGTCGCGTTTCCATGGACATGATCACCGTGGACCTCACAGGCCTGGACGCCCGGGTCGGCGACAGCGTCGAACTGTGGGGTGACACCGTGGCCGTGGACGAAGTGGCCGCCGCCTGCGGTACCATCAGCTACGAGCTGTTTTGTCAGATCACCGGCCGGCCGGTACGAGTCATCGCCGAATAAGGAGCTTTCGTGGCGAAAAAGAAAACCGCGTTCGTCTGCAACGAGTGCGGCGCCGACGTCCCCAAATGGCAGGGCCAGTGCCCGGCCTGTGGCGCCTGGAACACGCTGCAGGAATTCGTCGTCGATCCGGCCATGCCCAAGAGCCGCTCCTCGGAACGTAGCGGCTTCAGCGGTCAACTCTCCGAAGTGCGCCAGCTGAATGAAATCGCGCTGGAAGACAGCCCGCGCATCAGCGCCGGCATGGACGAGCTGGACCGGGTGCTGGGCGGCGGCCTGGTGCCCGGCTCTGCGATCCTGCTGGGCGGCCACCCGGGGGCTGGCAAATCCACCCTGCTGCTGCAGGTGCTGTGCCGGCTGGCGGACCGGGAAAAGTGCTTCTACATCACCGGTGAGGAATCCCTGGCCCAGGTGGCGATGCGCGCCGACCGCCTCAAGCTGCCTAAGGAAAAGCTGCGCCTGGCGGCGGAAACCGACGTCGAGCAGATTCTCGAGCTGGCCCGCAAGGAGCAGCCGCGGCTGCTGGTGGTGGACTCGATCCAGGTGATGTATCTGGCCGGCCTGCAGTCGGCGCCGGGCAGCGTCGCCCAGGTGCGCGAAGGCGCCGCCGCCCTGACCCGCTTCGCCAAGCAGACCGGCACGGTGCTGCTGCTGGTGGGCCACGTCACCAAGGACGGCACCCTGGCCGG
>JBFJUC010000441.1:0-1949 GCA_041624875.1 Alcanivorax sp. | reverse complement strand
GCAGCCGCAGCCAGGCGTACTGGATGGCGTTGGTGTCCTGGAACTCGTCCACCAGGATGTGCCGGAAGCGGCGCTGATAGTGCCCGCGCAGTTCGTCGTTGTCGCGGAACAGCTCCAGCACGCGCAGCAGCATCTCGTTGAAGTCCACCAGGCCGCCCCGGGCGCAGGCTTCCTCGTAGGCCAGATAGATTTTCTGCATGGTCTGCAGAAACAGGTCGCCGCCGGCCAAGTCCATATGCGCGGCGCGCAGGCCCTCGTCCTTCTGGCCGTTGATGAACCAGGTGGCCTGGCGCGCCGGCCAGCGCTGTTCGTCCAGCCCCAGCTCGCGGATCACCCGCTTGATCAGACGCTGCTGATCGTCGGCGTCGATGATCTCGAAGTTCTGCGGCAAACCCGCTTCCTGCCAGTGCTGGCGCAGCAGCCGGTGGGCGATGCCGTGGAAGGTGCCCACCCACATGCCGCCGGCGGGCATGTCGAGAAGCTGCTCGATGCGGCCACGCATTTCCGCCGCCGCCTTATTGGTGAATGTCACCGCGAGAATGCCGAACGGCGACGCCTGTTCGGTGGCGATCTGCCAGGCGATACGGTGCACCAGCACCCGCGTCTTGCCCGAGCCGGCACCGGCGAGCACCAGCAAATGCTTGTCTTCGGCGGTCACCGCGTCGCGCTGATCCGGGTTAAGGCCTTCGATAAGGGAAGTCACATCATCCATGGCGGCGGAGTTTACCAGAACCGCCGCTTTGGCGCGGCAGGTTGTGACGCAGCCCCACTGATCCGGTTTCCCTTCGCGGTGGGGCTGGGTAAACTGCCAAACAAAAAGCCGGGCGCCACCTAGGCCTACGGGTTCCCGATCAACACGCGGGAGCGACATACTTACCGGCGCCCAAGGCTCCGAGCCTGGAACCATTACCCGTGTCGACAGCATTCGAGTCACAACCAAGCAAGCAGCAGCAGGCCGTGACCCGCGCTCAATGCCAGCATCTCCTGTCGGGGATCAAAGGCATGAACGTGCTGGAAGGCCTGGCGGTGATCGCGGCGACCTGGGCCTACTGGGATTCGCCGGTGCCGCGCGCCACCTTGCTGGTGTGGGCGCTGTCGGTCACCACGCTGATTCTCGCCCGGGCGAGCTGGTTGCTGCTGAGCCGACCGCTGCGCAACGGCGACCGCGCCGATCTGCGCAAGGTGTCGGTGAGCGTGCTGGCCACCGCGGTGGCGATGGGCATCGGCGGCTTCCTGTTCAACCCCACCGACACCCTGCTCTCCGAGCCGATGCTCTACGCGCAGCTCACCATGAGCAGCCTGGGCACCGGCCTGAGCATTCTGGCGTTGTCGGCGTACAGCAGCCATCTGCCCACGGTACTGATGTACCAGCTTTTTCTGCTGGCACCGTCGTGCGTGCAGCTGTTGCTGGCCAACGACAACGAACCGGCCCTGGCGGCCATGCTGGCGGCAACCGGCGCCTGTCTGTTCATCGCCGCCCGCCGCATCAACCTGACCACGCACCAGGCGCTTGACCTGCAGATCAGCAACACAGCGCTGATCGACTATCTGGACCGGGCGCGGGCCAATGCCGAAGCACTCAATGAAAAGCTCGCCGACGAAATCATGGAACGCAAAGAAGCGCGCCGGCGGTTGCAGGAAGCCAACGACCGCCTGGAATCCATGGTCAGCGACCGCACCCGGGCCCTGGAACAGGCCAACCGGGAATTAAGCGCCACCGGCGAGCGCCTGCAGGAAACCAACGAGCGACTGGAATCCATGGTGCAGGAGCGCACCCGGGCCCTGGGCGAAACCAACCAGGCCCTGGCAGCCACCGGTGAACGGCTGGAGCTGGCGCTGGAAGCCAGCAATATCGGCCTGTGGGACTGGATGCTGGATACCGGGCGCAACTACCACACCAACTTCGACCGCCTGCTGGGCTACGAAAGCGAATACTTCCGCAATTTCTT
>JBFJUC010000440.1:0-1953 GCA_041624875.1 Alcanivorax sp. | reverse complement strand
GCCAGGGCGCGCGACAACACCACATGGCCGTCGAGGATGGCGCGGGCGGAATCGGCGATCGGGTCCTGCTGGTCGTCGCCCTCGGTGAGCACGGTGTAGAAGGCGGTGATCGAGCCGCCGCCGGTTTCGCCGTTGCCGGCCCGCTCCACCAGCCCCGGCAGTTTGGCGAACACCGACGGCGGGTAGCCCTTGGTGGCCGGCGGTTCGCCGATCGCCAGGGCGATCTCCCGTTGCGCCATGGCGTAACGGGTCAAGGAATCCATGATCAGCAGCACGCTGAGGCCGGCGTCGCGGAAATGCTCCGCCACCCGGGTGGCGTAGGCCGCGCCCTGCAGCCGCTGCAGCGGCGAGGTGTCCGCCGGCGCCGCCACCACCACCGAGCGGCGACGGCCTTCCTCGCCGAGAATGTTATCGATGAAATCCTTCACTTCCCGGCCGCGCTCGCCGATCAGCCCCACCACGATGACGTCGGCGCCGGTGTAGCGGGCCATCATGCCCAGCAGCACGGATTTACCCACGCCGGAGCCGGCGAACAGCCCCATGCGTTGGCCACGGCCAATGCTCAGCAGGGTATTGATGGCGCGGATGCCGACGTCGATCTGGGTGTCGATGGGCGCCCGCGCCAGCGGGTTCATGGGGGGCGAGGCCAGGGTGCCGTGCGGCACGTCGTCCAGGGGCGCGCCGCCGTCCAGGGGGCGGCCGTTGCCGTCCACCACCCGGCCCAGCAGGGCGTCGCCGAGGGGGAAGCGGCGCGCGCCGGTGTCGTCGCCGTCGCCCAGCGGGAACACCCGGGCGCCCGGCACCAGGCCGCTGATTTCCGCCAGCGGCATCAGAAACAGCTTGTCCCCGGAGAAGCCCACCACTTCCGCTTCGGCGAAGTCCGGGCGGGCGCTGCCCGGCGCCGTGATCTCGATGCGGCAGGCGCTGCCCAGCGGCGTGCGCAGGCCCACCGCCTCCAACACAAGCCCGGTGGCGCGCACCACCCGGCCGCTGGCCTGGTAGTGGGGCGCGGTGGCCACGCGCCGGGTGACGCTGTGCAGCGTGCGACGCCACTGCGCCTGATGGAGGTTGTCGGCGCTGTTCATGGTTGCCCCCCGCCGTCGTTCCCGGCGGCTTGCGGCCGGCGGCTGCGCCGGCGCACCCGCGCCGCCAGGTTTTCCCAGCGGCTTTCCAGCGTGGCGTCGAGCTCGCCGCTGGGGCTGGTCACCCGGCAGCCGCCACGGCTGAGCTGGTCGTCCGGGTGCAGCTTCCAGCCGGCGGCCTGGAATTCCGCGTGCAGTTCCTGCTCCACCAGGGCCAGGTCGTCGGGGTGCAGCCACAGGCGGGTCTTGCCGTTGAGCGCGGGTTCCTCGTGGATCAGAGTGCGCACCAGATTGAGAATCTCGTCGGGCTGTTCGCGCAGGGCATCGCCGGCCAGTTGGCGGCCGGTGGCCAGGGCCAGATCCACCAGATCCTCGGCAATGGCGTGGTCCAGGTCGGCCAGCGCCAGACGGAACTGGTCCACCAGCTCGGCCAGTGGCGCCAGGGCGTCCTGGCGCTGGCGGGCGGTTTCGTGCTCGCCGGCGCGGCGGCCTTCTTCCAGCCCCTGGGCGTGGCCTTCCTGGCGGCCTGCCTCGAAGCCTTCCCGGTGGCCTTCACGGCGGGCTTCCTCACGGGCTTTATCGCGCAACGCCTGCAGCTCGGCCTGATGCTGGAACGCCTTGCGCTGTTCCGCATCGACGTTGGCGGGGCGGTTGGCGCGCGGGTCGCGGGCGCCGTCCAGTTCGCCCATCCGCCAGCGGCGCCAGCTTGAGTGGGCGCTAGACATAGGCGTCGTCCCCGCCGCTCAAGACGATTTCGCCGTTGTCCGCCAGGCGGCGCACCACCTGCAGAATGGCCTTCTGTTCGCTCTCCACCTGCGATACCCGGATCGGGCCGCTGGCTTCCATGTCCTCGCGCAGCAGGGTGGCGGCG
>JBFJUC010000439.1:0-1963 GCA_041624875.1 Alcanivorax sp. | reverse complement strand
GCGCCTGCACTGGCGCGGCGTGCCGATCATCAACCTGCCCACCGCCGTGCATTATCCCCGTGACGGGGTGTCCCACTTTCGCCTGTGGCGCGACAACGTTTTGATCGCCGGCATGCACACCCGCTTGCTGCTGGGCATGCTCAAACGCCTGCCGGTCCTGCTGAAGCGTCGGTGGGCACGATGAGCCGCCGGCGCACCTGGTTCGACCTGGAAGAAAGGGGCGTGCTGTGGGGCATGCGCCTGGTGCTGGCGGCGCACCGCCTGCTCGGGCGCCGCCTGTGCCTGTGGCTGATCAATCTGGTGGTGTTCTACTACTGGCTTAGCAACGCCACCGCCCGCCGTGCCAGCCGCGATTATCTGCGCCGCCTGTCCCACCACGCGCCACACCTGGGCCTTTCCGGCGGCGCCCGCGACAGCCTGAGCCATTTCAACGAATTCGCCACCGCGATGATCGACAAACTCGGCGCCTGGCAGGGCGACATCGGCGCCGACCGGGTGGACATGATCAATACCGAGGCACTGCGGCGGGTGCTGGCCAGCGGCCGGGGCGCACTGCTGGTGGGCGCGCACCTGGGCAACCTGGAGGTGTCGCGGGCGATCTCCGAGGTACGCCCGGAGGTGCGCCTGAACGTGCTGGTGCACACCCACCACGCGGAAAAATTCAATCAACTGCTGAACGAAGTGAGCGGCGACGCCCGGCTGTCGCTGATCCAGGTGAGCAGCCTCAACCCGGCCACCGCCATTATGCTGCAGCAACGCATTGAGCAGGGCGAGCTGGTGGTCATCATGGGCGACCGGGTGCCGCTTAGCGGCGCCGCCCGCACCACGCGGGTCCCCTTCCTGGGCGCGCCGGCGCCGTTCCCTCAGGGGCCCTTTATTCTCGCCGCGCTGCTGCGCTGCCCGGTGCTCAGCCTGTTTTGCGTGCGCCGGGGCGAGCGCTTTGAGCTGACCTTCAACCATCTCACCGACCAGGTGGTGCTGCCGCGCAAACAGCGGGACCAGGAACTGGACCGCCAGGTGCGCCGCTTCGTCGGCGACCTGGAGCGTCACTGTCTGGCCGCGCCCCTGCAGTGGTTCAACTTCTACGATTTCTGGCAGCAGGACACCCAAGAGCCGTGAACGCTTCGACCCCCAGCACCGTACTCTTCGATGGCGGCGATCTCCGCCTGGAACAGATCGACGCCCTGGCCGCCCGCCGCGCCGTCAGCGTGCTGGACGACGGCGCGCCGTTCCGGCGACGCATCGACCGCGGCGCCGCGTTCCTGGACACCCTGCTCAAGGAAGAAGGCGTCATCTACGGCGTTACCACCGGCTACGGCGATTCCTGCACGGTGGCAATCCCCGAGGCGCTCACGGAAGCGTTGCCGGAGCGCATCTTCACCTTCCACGGCTGCGGCCTCGGCGACCACTTCGACGAACCGGCCACCCGCGCCATTCTGGCGGCGCGCCTGGCGAGCCTGTGCCGGGGCTATTCCGGCGTGCGCTATGAGCTGCTACAGCGGCTGCACGATTTATTGCAGGCGGATTGGCTGCCGCTGATACCGGAAGAGGGCTCGGTGGGCGCCAGCGGCGACCTCACCCCGTTGTCCTACGTGGCGGCGGTGCTCGCCGGACAACGCTCGCTGCGTGTCGAGGGGCAGGTGCGTGATACCGCCGAAGTCTTTGCCGAGCACGCCATCGCGCCTCTGACGCTGCGCCCCAAGGAGGGTCTGGCGTTAATGAACGGCACCGCGGTGATGACCGGACTGGCCTGTCTCGCGTTCGCCCGCGCCGCGTATCTGGAACAACTGGCCACCCGCATCACCGCCCTGGCCAGCTTCGCGCTGGGCGGCAACCCGGCCCATTTCGATCCCGACCTGTTCGCGGTCAAGCCCCACCCCGGCCCGGTGCGCGCCGCCCGGCGCCTGCACCAGGATCTGGCCGCCGGCCCGGCACCCGGTCACGACGCCCGGCTGCAGGACCG
>JBFJUC010000438.1:0-1981 GCA_041624875.1 Alcanivorax sp. | reverse complement strand
TTCTGGTGAAGCTGGAAGGCAATAACCCGGCCGGGTCGGTCAAGGACCGGCCGGCGCTGAATATGATCATCAAGGCGGAACAGCGCGGCGAGATCAAGCCCGGCGATACCCTGATCGAGGCCACCAGTGGTAATACCGGCATCGCTCTGGCGATGGCGGCGGCCATGCGCGGCTATAAAATGAAGCTGATCATGCCCGCCAACCAGAGCCAGGAGCGCCGCGACGCCATGGCCGCCTATGGCGCCGAGCTGATTTCGGTGACCAAGGAAGAGGGCATGGAAGGCGCCCGCGATCTGGCCCAGGCGATGCAGGCGCGCGGCGAGGGCCGGGTGCTGGATCAGTTCGCCAACCCGGACAATCCGCTCGCCCATTACGAAAGCACCGGCCCGGAAATCTGGCAGGAAACCGGCGGCAAGATCACCCATTTCGTCAGTTCCATGGGCACCACCGGCACCATCATGGGGTGCAGCCAGTTCTTCAAGGAGAAGAACCCGGAGATTCAGATCGTCGGCCTGCAACCCACCGACGGCGCCTCGATTCCGGGTATCCGCCGCTGGCCCGAGGCCTACCTGCCGAGCATCTTCGACGCCGCCCGCGTCGACCGGGTGGTGGACATGGGCCAGGACCTGGCGGAGCGCACCATGCGCCGGCTGGCCCGCGAGGAAGGCCTCTTCTGCGGGGTGTCCTCCGGCGGCGCCGTGGCGGCCGCCCTGCAGCTGTCCGAGGAGCTGGAGAACGCGGTGATCGTGGCGATTGTCTGCGACCGGGGCGACCGTTACTTGTCGACTGGTGTCTTCAATGAAGAGGGCAATGCGGAGGCCGGCCAATGAACGTGCTGGTGTTTGATATCGAGACGGTGCCCGACCTGGAAGGCGGCAGCCGCATTTACGACCTGCACGGGCTCAGCGACAAAGACACCGCCAGCGCGCTGTTCAACCTGCGCCGCCAGGAAAACGGCTCCGAGTTTCTGCGCCTGCATCTGCACCGGGTGGTGGCGATCTCCGTGGTGTTGCGTTCCGCCCAGGGCGTCAAGGTGTGGTCCCTGGGTGACGAGGACAGCACCGAGAAGGAGTTGATCGAGCGTTTCTACGACGGCATCGACCGCTTCACCCCGCAGATCGTCAGCTGGAACGGCGGCGGCTTTGACTTGCCGGTGCTCAACTACCGTGCCCTCAAGCATGGTGTGGTGGCGCGTCGTTTCTGGGAAACCGGCAACGAAGACACCAGCTTCCGCTTCAACAACTACCTGAGCCGCTTCCACCAGCGCCACCTGGACCTGATGGAACAGCTCGCCATGTTCAACGGCCGCGCCAACGCGCCGCTGGACCAGATCGCCACTCTGCTGGGTTTCCCCGGCAAGATGGGCATGAGCGGCGCCAAAGTGTTCGACACCTTCCAGGCCGGGGATCTCAAGGCGATTCGCGATTACTGCGAAACCGACGTGCTCAACACCTGGCTGGTGTTCCTGCGCTTCCAGCTGCTGCGCGGCGAGCTCGACGCCACCGGCTACCAGGCCGAGCTGGACCTGCTGCGGGACTACCTGAAAGCCGAAGGCCATCCGCACTTCCTGAGCTTCCTGGAAGCCTGGGAGGGCAGTTGACAGTTGATAGTGGACAGTTGACAGCGTAAAAATCGCGCTCGGACTGTCGGCGCGGCTTTTCACGGTTCTGTCTCTGCAAGCCCCTATCGCGTAGCTATCAACTGTCCACTATCAACTATCAACTGAATTTGATTTATGGCTCGACGTCGCAAGAAGCAGCTGCCGGAAACCCCGGTGGCCGCCACCATTGAGAGTCTCAGCCACGACGGCCGGGGCATTGCCCGCCTGAACGGCAAGACCACCTTTATCGACAACGCCCTGCCCGGCGAGCAGGTGTTCTTCCAGTACACCTTCATGCGCCGCAAGTTCGATGAGGGCCGCGCGGTGGACATCCTCGAGCCGTCCCCGGACCGGGTCACGCCGCCCTGCGCGCACAGCCTG
>JBFJUC010000437.1:0-1981 GCA_041624875.1 Alcanivorax sp. | reverse complement strand
TGGCGGCGGCGCTGGCGGACGGCACCACGGTGCTGGAAAACGCCGCCCGCGAGCCGGAAGTGGTGGACCTGGCCAACTTCATCAACCGCATGGGCGGCAAGGTGAGCGGCGCCGGCACCGACACGATCACCGTGGAAGGCGTGGCCAAACTGGGCGGCTGCCACCATGACGTGATCGCCGACCGTATCGAGACCGGCACCTACCTGATCGCCGCCGCCATTACCGGCGGCCGCATCAAGTGCAAGGACACCGATCCCAGCCTGCTCGACGCGGTGCTGCAAAAACTCAAGGAAGCCGGCGCCAAAATCGAGACCGGCGACGACTGGATCAGCCTGGACATGGAAGGCCGCCGGCCCAAGTCGGTGAACCTGCGCACCGCGCCGTACCCGGCCATGCCCACCGACATGCAGGCCCAGTTCACCGCTCTTAATACGGTGGCGGAAGGCACCGGCACCATCGTCGAGACGGTGTTCGAGAACCGCTTCATGCACGTGCAGGAAATGAACCGCATGGGCGCCGATATCGAAGTGCAGGGCAACACCGCTATCTGCCGTGGTGTGGCCAGTCTCACCGGTGCGCCGGTGATGGCCACGGACCTGCGCGCCTCGGCGTCGCTGGTGATCGCCGCCCTGGTCGCCGAAGGCGACACCAGCGTGCAGCGTATCTACCATATCGACCGGGGGTACGAGTGCATTGAGGAAAAACTGCAATCGCTGGGCGCCGTGATTCGCCGCGTACCCGGCTGACGCATGGCGCCGATGGAAACCGACATGGCCGAAAAACCGCTGATTATCGCCCTCTCGAAGGGCCGCATTCTTGACGAGACGCTGCCGCTGCTCAAGCACGCCGGCATTGAGCTTCTGGAGGACCCCTCCGCGTCCCGCAAGCTGATCTTCGACACCACCCGCGACGACGTGCAGATCATCATCATCCGCGCCACCGACGTGCCGCCCTATGTACAGCACGGCGGCGCCGATCTCGGCGTGGCCGGCAAGGACGTGCTGATGGAAAACGGCGCCGAGGGCATCTTCGAGCCGCTGGATCTGGAAATCGCCCGCTGCAAACTGATGGTGGCCGCGCTCAAGGACGCCCCGCCGGTAAGCGGTCGTCTGCGGGTCGCCACCAAGTTCGTCAATGTGGCGCGCCAGTATTTTGCCCAGCAGGGTAAGCAGGCCGAGATCATCAAGCTCTACGGCGCCATGGAACTGGCGCCGCTGGTGGGGCTGGCGGATCGCATCGTGGACATCGTCGACACTGGCAACACCCTGCGCGCCAATGGCCTGGAGCCCACCGAGATCATCGCCGACGATATTTCATCCCGGGTGGTGGTCAATCGGGCCAGCATGAAAACCCGTCACGCCGCGATCCAGGCGATCCTTGATAAACTTGAGCAGGCCGTGGAGCAACGCCGGGAAACAGCATGAAGACCAACCGTTTAAACGCCAGCGACGCGGATTTTCTGCCCCGTCTGATGGCGCTCACCGCCTGGAGCGAAGAGCGCGATGAGGAAGTGGGTGAGCGGGTACGCGGCATCCTGCGTGACGTGGCCGGCCGCGGCGACGCCGCAGTGGTGGAGTACACCAACCGCTTCGACCGTCGCGACGCCGCTTCCATGACGGATCTGACCGTGGAGCGGGCGCAGCTGGAAGCGGCGCTTGAGCGCCTTCCCGCCGATCAGCGCCAGGCCCTGGAGGCCGCCGCCGAGCGGGTCAGCGATTACCATGCCCGCCAGAAGCAGGATTCCTGGAGCTACCGTGACGCCCACGGCACCTTGCTGGGACAGCAGGTGACCCCGCTGGACCGCGCGGGCATCTACGTGCCCGGCGGCAAGGCCGCCTATCCCAGCTCGGTGCTGATGAACGCGCTGCCCGCCCGGGTCGCCGGCGTGGCCGAAATCGTCATGGTCAGCCCGGCGCCGGACGGCGAGCTCAACGACATGGTGCTGGCGGCGGCGGCGGTGGCCGGCGTGGAGCGCTTCTTC
>JBFJUC010000436.1:0-1983 GCA_041624875.1 Alcanivorax sp. | reverse complement strand
GACCTGTCCACCGACGAAGTGAAGGTGAGCCTGGTGTCCTCCGGCGTTGGCGCGATCAACGAATCCGACGTCAACCTGGCGATCACCAGCGAGGCGGTACTGCTGGGCTTCAACGTGCGTGCCGATTCCAAGGCCAAGCGCGTCTGTGAGCAGGAAGGCATCGACCTTCGTTATTACAGCGTCATCTATGAACTGATCGACGACGTCAAGCAGGCCATGAGCGGCTTGCAGGCACCGGAGAAGCGCGAGGAAATCCTCGGCGTGGCGGAAGTCCGCGACGTGTTCCGCTCTTCCAAGTTCGGTGCCGTGGCCGGCTGTATGGTGGTGGAAGGCACCCTGTACCGGAACCGTCCGATCCGCGTGCTGCGCGACGACGTGGTGGTGTTCGAAGGCGAGCTGGAATCCCTGCGCCGCTTCAAGGACGACGTGCCGGAGGTTCGCAACGGCGTGGAATGTGGTATCGCCGTGAAGAGCTACAACGACGTTAAGGCCGGCGACAAGATCGAAGTGTTCGAAGTGAAGGAGGTGGCGCGCTTCCTCTGAGCGCGCCCACGTTATGAGCCGTCATCGTCGCCCCAGTGGCTTTCAGCGTACCGACCGCATCGCTGACCAGATTCAGCGTGAGCTGTCGCGGTTGCTCCAGTTCCAGCTGAAAGACCCGCGTGTGGGTCTGGTGACGGTGCAGGACGTGACCGTATCCCGGGATCTGTCCTACTCCGACGTCTATTTCACCTTGTTGGGTGAGGGTGCCGAAGCCGGCTACGAGGCCGAGAAAGTGCTCACCGGTGCCGCCGGCTTCCTGCGCAGCTCGCTGGCGCAGACCCTCAACACCCGCACCACGCCGAAGTTGCGTTTTCATTACGACGAAACACCGGAACGCGCCTCGGAGCTGTCGCAGCTGATCGACGAGGCGCGCGCCGAGGATCGGGAATTGCGTCCCGATCAGGACGACGACGACACCAAGAACGATTGATCACGGAGCGAAGAACAGTGGGAAAACGGCGCCGTGGAGGTCGTGATCTGAATGGCATTCTGTTGCTGGACAAGTCCCAGGGCGTGACCAGCAACGGGGCCCTGCAGATGGCCAAGAAAATGTTCGCCGCGGCCAAGGCCGGGCACACCGGCAGCCTGGATCCGCTGGCTACCGGCATGTTGCCGATCTGTTTCGGCGAAGCCACCAAGTTCAGCCAGTTTCTGCTGGACGCGGACAAGCGCTACCGGGTCACCGCCCAATTGGGCGTGGCCACGGAAACCGGTGACGCGGACGGCGAAGCGCGCGAAACGCGCCCGGTGGCGGTCACCGAGCGCCAGGTCATCGAGGCGCTGGAGCGGTTTCTTGGCGATATCGAGCAGATCCCGAGCATGTATTCGGCGATCAAGCACCAGGGCACGCCGCTTTATAAGCTGGCCCGGGAGGGCATCACCGTGGAGCGCCAACCGCGGCCGGTGACCATCCACGAAATCAAGGACGTGCGTCTGCAAGAGGGCGACCGGGTCGATTTCGAGGTGGCCTGTTCCAAGGGCACTTATGTGCGCTCGCTGGTGGAGGATCTGGGCGAGGCTCTGGGCTGCGGCGGGCACGTGGCCGCGCTGCGCCGGCTGTCCGCCGGGCCCTACCCGGCGGAGCGCATGCTGACCCTGGAGCAGCTTGGTGAGATCAAGGCGGAGGGCGGTTTCGAGGCCCTGGATGAATTGCTCTTGCCTTTGTCGACCAGCGTGGCAGACTGGCCGCGCGTCCAGCTGGCCGAGAGTGCGGCGCATTATTTGCGCCAGGGCCAGCCGGTGATGACCAGTGACCGTCCTTTAGACGGCTGGGTCAGTGTTTACGAAGCTTCCACCGGGGCTTTTATGGGCGTCGGTGAAGTGCTGGAAGACGGGCGCATCGCGCCGCGTCGTCTGGTGTCGGGCAGACCGAGGGTCAGCCTTTAACGAGGGCCGCGGCTGTAAATATGCACGGCCGACCGAGACATAACCGCATATTGG
>JBFJUC010000435.1:0-1984 GCA_041624875.1 Alcanivorax sp. | reverse complement strand
GTCCGCCAATATCATTCTGCCGGACGCGGATTTCGAGAAGGCGGTGAAGCACGGTGTGGCGTCGATGATGAACAACACCGGGCAGAGCTGTAACGCGCCGTCGCGGATGCTGGTGCCGGCGGACAAGCTGGCCGAGGCCGAAGCGATCGCCGCCAAGGTGTGCGAGAGCCTGAAGGTGGGCGACCCGGCGGACAAAGACACGGTGATCGGCCCGATCGCCAACGAGCGCCAGTTCAAGCGTGTGCAATCCATGATCGAGAAAGGCCAGGCGGAAGGCGCCAAGTTGGTGTGCGGCGGTACCGGCAAGCCGGATGGTCTGGAAACCGGTTTCTATGCCCGCCCCACGGTGTTCAGCGAGGTCAACAACCAGATGCTGATCGCCCGCGAGGAAATCTTCGGGCCGGTGCTGGTGATGCTGCCCTATAAGGACGTGGACGACGCGGTGACGATCGCCAACGATTCGGACTACGGCCTGTCCGGCTATGTGTACGGGGCCAGCGAGGAGGACGCCGCCAAGGTGGCCGCCCGTTTGCGGACCGGCATGGTGCACTTGAACGGCGCGCAGCTGGACCCGCCCGCCCCCTTCGGTGGCTACAAGCACTCCGGCGTGGGCCGCGAGTGGGGCGTGTACGGCCTGGAAGAATTCCTCGAGGTGAAATCCGTCTTCCACAGCGCCTAAGGCTTGTCTCTCCAGATAGGCCCGCGCCCTCCAGTTGGGGCGCGGGTCTGTGTTCTGCGGGTTATAGCTGGCGCCGAACCTTTCTACTGAGCTCGGATTGTGGGAGCTTGCCTTGCAAGCGAAAGGCCGGCTTAGCCGGCCGGCAGGATTCCAGAGAGGCTTTTGGTGCTGCCTTTATTGAGGTCTCTGGGATCCTGCCGGGAGCGTTGCTCCCTTTCGCGGGCTGGGCCCGCTCGCACAATCCGAGCTTCGCCGAAAGGTCCGGGCGCTTTCTCTGAGAAGGTGAGCCTGACCCGTGGCGGTTCCGCTGCAAAGTGAGCGGGGCAATGGTGGTGCCTGGAGGGAGCTGTTTGGCCAGGGAGGGCCAAACTAACAGCGGCCATGGATGGCTTGAGCGGTCCCGGAAGGCACCACCATTGCACCGCGTCTCGGATACGAAGCACCGAACATCTGAAAAACCAGGTCGCTGGAATCTTGCCGGGTGGCTGGCGCCACCCTTTCGCGGGCGGGGCCCGCTGCTACACGCCGCCCTGGACGTCGTCGTTGAGGGGTGGGAGGGGGACATAGTCGCCGGGTTCGCCGGTTTTGCCGGCGGCGACGGCGGCCATGACTTCCTCGGTATGCAGCATGCCGGCGTTCCAGGTCACCACGTAATCGAGACTGTCGGCGGTGTTGTGATCGCGGGCGTAGGTGATCATGCGCTTGCAGCCGTGTACCGCCAGCGGTGATTTGTCGGCGATGTCCTTCGCCACTTCCAGCGCCCGTTCCAGGGTCGCTTCCTTGCTGTCCAGTATTTCGTTAAAGAGACCGCGGCGTTCGCCTTCCTCGGCGCCCATGCGCCGGCCGGTGTAGGCCAGTTCGCGAACGATGCCTTCAGGCAGCAGTTTGCACAGCCGGGGGAAGGTGCCGACGTCAGCGGTGAGGCCGACGTTGATTTCGTAGACGGTGAGGTAGGCGTTGCGGCTGGCGTAGCGCAGGTCGCAGGCGCTGATCAGATCCACGCCGCCGCCGATGCAGCCGCCGTGCAGCGCGGCGATCACCGGCACGCGGCAGTCTTCCAGGGCACTGAAGGTTTGCTGCATGAGCGCGGTGTTGTGGCGAAAACGCGCCGCTTTCTGCACCCGGGCGGTGACGTCGGCCGGGTCCGGCGGGTTGCCGAACATGCCCAGATCGAGGCCGGCGGTGAAGTGTTTGCCGTTGGCGTCGATAACAATGGCACGAATGTCACCGCCCGCGTCCAGCGCCCGGACCGCCGCCGGCAGCTCGTTCCAGAAGTCCGCGTTCATGGCGTTTAGCTTGTCGGGG
>JBFJUC010000434.1:0-1998 GCA_041624875.1 Alcanivorax sp. | reverse complement strand
GGCCGTTGTCGGCCAGCAGGCGGGCGGCCAGCAGGTACCAGGGATGGTGTTTCTTCTTGCCCGCGTAGCTGGGCCAGTCCACGTCGACGGCGGGCAGGGCGGCGAGATGCTCCCGGCACACCGGCCGGCAGGCGTCCAGGAAGCCGGCCAGTTCCTCGGCGGTTTCCTCCTTGACGCGCAGCAGCATCAGAAAGGCGCCGACCTGCGCCGGTTCCGCATCGCCGCGCAGGATCATCGCCATGGCGTCGGCGGCTTCTTCGCGGGTGAGGCTGCGCCGTGCCCGTTTGCCACGGCCCAGGGTGCGCACATAGGGCGCGAAAGGATGTTCGCTCATGAGTTCTCGGCGTCGTACCAGCCGGTGACCGGGCCGTGCTCGGCGATCAGCGCCACCAGCTGGTCGTAATCAATGGTTTCCAGATCCGCCGGCCGTGCCGCCGGCGGGCCCTCGGCGAGCAGAAAGCCCGGCCCCTGCAACGGAAAGTCGGCGGCCACCAAATGGCCCTGGTCGACGAATACGCACAGATCGCCGTTTTCGTAGACCGCCAGACAATCGCGGCCGGTGTCACTGCCCAGGTCGTCAAAGCCGATCAGGTGCAACATTATAATAGGACCATTTGCGCGGCGTGGCGCCTCAATCCGTGAAGCTCGGTGTCGTCCAGCCCCTCGATGCCGGTCAGCCCGTCGGGCAGATCGTCGCGCCGGGCCACGCAGCGCACCCCGAAGCCAGTAAGCTCCGCCAGCAGGTCGGCGTGATCGGCACGCCGCGCCAACACCTTCAACGGTGCCGCCTGGAACCACACCAGGGTGGTCACCCCGAAGGCGGCGCCGGTGAGCGCCATGTCCACGGTTTCCCGCCAGCCGCCGCCACGGCCCGGTGCGTGCCGCACCAGATAAAGCACCGAATCAGCCAAAATGCACCACCCGGTCGCTCTGTGTCAGGGCGTCCACCCACTCGCCCAGCCCCACCAGCATGAAGCCGTCCGCCAGGGTGCCGCTTACGTCGTTCAGACCGGCGCGGCGGGCCTCCTCGCTATCACTGATACCGCGCTTGAGCGCGGCGCCCACGCACACCGAGGCCGGCCAGCCGTGCTCCGCCACCAGCGTTTGCCAGCCACGCTGGGCGTCGCAGGCGACATCGCCACGACAGGCCAGACGGTTGGCCAGATGGACGCCGTCACCATAGAAGAAGAGGCGATACAACTGATGGGAGGAGCGGGCCACCGCCTGGGCGGTGTGAAGGGCGGTGAGGGCGCCGGGCCGTTGCGGCCCGGCGGTCACGAGAAGACTGACTTTAATCATTCCCGCTGAGGGCGGTAAGAATATGCAGCAGGGACAGGAACAGGTTGTAGATCGACACGAACAGCGTGACCGTGGCCATGATGTAGTTGGTCTCGCCGCCGTGGATGATGGCGCTGGTCTGCCACAGAATCAGCAGGGACGAGAGCAGCACGAAGGCGGCGGACACGGCCAGTGACAGGGCGGGAATGTTGAAGAACATCGCCGCCAGACCGGCCAGGAAGGCCACCAGAATGCCGACCATGATGAAGTTGGTCAGGAAGCTGAAGTCCTTGCGGGTCACCAGGGCGATGGCCGACATGGCCACGAAGATACTGGCGGTACCGCCCAGCGCCAGGGAGACGATCTCCATGCCGCCGTTGATCTGAGCGTACATATTGATGATCGGCCCGGTGGTGAAACCCAGCCAGCCGGTCAGGCCGAACACGGCGAGAATGCCCCAACTGCTGTTGCGCAGCTTATTGGTGGCGAACAGCAGGCCGAAGTACACGCCCAGCGTCACAAACACATTGACGTAGCCGATGCCCATCGCCATGGCGAACACCGCGGCGCCGGTGGCCACCATCAGGGAAAGTCCCAGCAGCATATAGGTGTTTTTCAGGACCTGAGCGGCGCGCTCGCCGGTGACCGCCGTGCCCGCGTGCTGGCGGTGGGGGGCGGTGTACGGGTTCGGGTGGTTGCTCATACTCGGACTCATTGCTT
>JBFJUC010000433.1:0-2000 GCA_041624875.1 Alcanivorax sp. | reverse complement strand
GGAGTCGTCCATCGACGCCTCGATGAAATGGCCGCTGCTGATCAGCATGGCCGGGCTCTGGCTGCTGTACGCCGCCAATGTGCTGATGCGCGCCCGCACCGAGGTGCTCAGCCGCGAGCGCCGCAGCGGCTGGGTGCGCCGGCTGGTCCGTGGCGGGGAGGCGTGATCATGTTCGACCCCTATTTCGACAGTGTGGCCGCCTTTATCGCCATGGGCGAGCACGGCTTTTTTGTTTGGAGCGCCTACGGGCTCAGCGCGCTTCTGATCGTCGCCAACATGCTGCTGGCGGTGCGGCGGCAGGGCCGGGTGCGGGCCGAGATCGCCCGCCAGGCGCGCCGTGATGACGCCGGGTCATCGCCCAAGGCCAGAACATCGTCCAAGAGTGTGGAGAGCAATCAATGAATCCGGTTCGCAAACAACGTCTATTCGTGGTGCTGGCGGTGCTCGCGGGCTTGGCCGTGGCGGTGGGGCTGGCGGTGTACGCCCTGCGCCAGAACATCAATCTGTTTTATACCCCGCAGCAAATCGTCAACGGCGAGGCGCCGGTGGGTGCCAAAATGCGCGTCGGCGGCCTGGTCGAGGACGGCTCGGTACAGCGTGATCCAGAGACCCTCAATGTGGTCTTCACGGTGACCGATGGAAAAGGTAGCTTTGATATCCACTACCAGGGCATTCTTCCCGACCTGTTCCGCGAGGGCCAGGGCATCGTTGCCAACGGCACCCTGGTGAGCCGCGACCGTTTCGAGGCGGACGAGGTCCTGGCCAAACACGATGAGACCTACATGCCGCCGGAGGTACAGGATGCACTGGAAAAAGCCGGGCACCCGGGGAGCAAGCCCGGCGCCAAGGAAAAGGATGCCGGTTACCCGCGGGGCGATTACAACGAGTCGGATTAAGCGCCGAGTGAGCCCTCAATGAGCCAAGTGATCATCCTGGTCGACGACCCGGCCGACTGGGCCGCCTATTACCCCACCCGCCACCTGCTGTCGGCGCGGGACTACCTGCAGGCCGCCCAGCCGGTGTGCACCGACAAGAAAGTACAGGTGATCAACCTGTGCCGCAGCTACAAATACCTGTCGCCGGGCTACTACTGCTCGCTGCTGGCTGAAGCGCGCGGCCAGCGGGTGCTGCCGTCGGTGCGCACGGTCAACGACCTCAGCCGCAAGGCGCTCTACGGGCTGCATTTCGAGCGCTTCGAAACGGCCCTCGACAAAGCCATGAAAAAGCAGGGCGGCGACGCTACCCGCGTCACCCTGACGCTCCATTTCGGCCACACCGAACAAGAAGGGCTCGCCGACCTGGGCCGCCAGATCTTCGACCAGATGCCCTGCCCGATTCTGCGCGTTTCCTTTCGTTGCCGCGAAGAGTGGACGCTGGAATCGATCCGGCCGGTGAGCCTCAAGCAGCTCAAGGGGCCCGAAGAGGACGCCTTCGCCCGCGCCCTGGAACAGTTCAACGCGCGGGTGTGGCGCAACCCCCGCCGCCGGCGCGGCGACCGCTACGACCTGGCCATGCTGGTGGATGAAAAAGAAGCCATGCCGCCCAGCAACCGCGCCGCCCTCAAGCGCTTTATCAAGGCCGGCCGGCAGCTGGGCATCAAAGTGGATCCGATAGGCCGCGACGCCTACACCCGCCTGGGCGAGTACGACGGTCTGTTTATTCGCGAAACCACCGGCATCGACCACCACACCTACCAGTTCGCCCGCAAGGCGGAGCAGGAAGGCATGGTGGTGATCGACGACCCCGGCTCGATCCTGCGCTGCACCAACAAGATCTACCTGGCGGAGCTGATGCAGGCCAATGGCGTGCCGGTGCCGCCCACCGCTTTCGTGTTCGACGACTCCGAAGCCCAGGCGGACACTTTGATCGCTGAGCTGGGGTTGCCGATGGTGCTGAAGATTCCCGACGGCAGCTTTTCGCGGGGCATCAGCAAGGTGAAGGACAAAGCCGAGCTGCGCGCCGAGCTCAGCGGCTACCTGAAGCAGTCCGCGGTGGTGCTG
>JBFJUC010000432.1:0-2018 GCA_041624875.1 Alcanivorax sp. | reverse complement strand
CACGCCGGCCGCCGCCAGGTTGCTGATCATCTCGCCAAGGGAGGCGTTCTTGCCACCGACGCGCTCGACATCGCCCTTGCCCAGATCCTGAAACCAGACTACGTATTCCGCCAAGGTCGTCTCCTTAAGTATTGCTGGCCTTGGGAGCCTCTGAACAACGCCCGGCGCGCTCTGCGTGACCTGAAGCGTGCAGCTGTTGTACTTCGTAACGACGGACAGGGTGGCTCCCTTTCCTAGTGACGAAGTACAGCAGATGTGCGCTTCAGGTCGCGCCCTGCGGGGCTTTCAGGCTGGCCCGCACCCTTCGTTGCAATTTCTCGACAGGCAACCAGCCTGCCTTCAAAATCGCGCCTAGATTGCGGGCCAGCCTGAAAGCCAGAGCGCGCCGGGCGGTGTTCAGAGGCTCCCTTAACTTTACCGGAATGAATGGAGGCGCCATTCTACCCAAAACATCAGCGCTTTGCCCGCCCGGATTGGGCAATCTGTTACGACTTTTGTGGAAGGAGCATTGAGCCCATGGCCAGAACCGCCTTTTTTATCTCCGACGGCACCGGCATCACCGCCGAGACCCTCGGTCACAGCCTGCTGAGCCAGTTCGGCGGCATCCAGTTCGACCAGGTCACCATCCCCTATGTGGCCTCCGACGACCTGACCCGGGAGGCGGTGGCCCGAATTGACCGGGCAGCGCTCACCGACGGCGCCACCCCCATCGTCTTCTCCACACTGGTTAATAACGACCACCGCGCCATCCTGCACACCTGCAAAGGCAAGGTGCTGGATCTGTTCACCGCCTTCCAGAAACCCCTGGAAGACGAGCTCGGCGTCACCGCCAACCACAAGGTCGGGCAAAGCCACGCGATCCGCGATCAACAGGCGTACCGCATCCGTATCAACGCGGTGCACTTCGCCCTGGACAACGACGACGGCGCGCGCACCCGTTATTACGATCAGGCGGATGTCATTTTGGTGGGGGTATCCCGGTCCGGCAAGACGCCCACCTGTCTGTATCTGGCGCTGCAATTCGGCCTGTTCGCCGCCAACTACCCGCTCACCGAGGACGATTTCGATGATCTGCGCTTGCCCGACGCCCTCGCCCCGCACAAACACAAGTTGTTCGGGCTAACCATCAACGCCGACCGGCTCAGCGCCATCCGCAGCGAGCGCAAGGCGGGCAGCCGCTACGCCTCAGCGCGCCAGTGCGACATGGAAGTGCGCGCTCTACAGGCGCTCTACAATAAATTCAATATTCCTCACCTGGACGCCACTGAGCTGTCCATCGAGGAAATCAGCACCCGCATTCTCGCCACCACCGGGCTGCAGCGCCGGCTGCAATAACCGGCGCCGCCGGCGGCCGGTTCAGATCACGAACCGGTCCATGAACTCGTTCACCGGCGTGTCGTTGAGACGCGCCGGATCCAGGCACAGATCCACGATTTCCGTCACCCGGGCGGCGGGGAAACGGGTCGCCAGGTTGCGTTTGAATTTCTGCTCCAACACCGGGATGCCCTCTTCCCGGCGCCGGCGGTGGCCAATGGGGTATTCCACGGCGACCTGATCGGTGCTGGAACCGTCCTTGAAGAACACCTGGATGGCGTTGGCGATGGAGCGCTTTTCCGGATCGTGATAGTCCTTGGAATAGCGCTCGTCCTCGACGATCTCCATCTTGTCGCGCAGCTCGTCGATGCGCGGGTGGGCGTCGTGGAACTCGTCCTCGTAGTGCTCCGCCACCAAGCTGCCGAAGATCAGCGGCACCGCCGTCATGTACTGGATGCAGTGGTCCCGGTCCGCCGGGTTGGCGAGCGGTCCCTGCTTGGAAATAATACGGATCGCCGAGTCGTGGGTGGTGATGACGATGCGGTCGATGTCATCGAGCCGGTCTTTCACCTGCGGGTGCAGGGCCACCGCCGCTTCGCAGGCGGTCTGGCTGTGGAACTCCGCCGGGAAGCTGATCTTGAAGAGGATGTTTTCCATCACGTAACTGCCGTAGTCACGCTGGAATTTAAACGTACGGTCTTCTT
>JBFJUC010000431.1:0-2025 GCA_041624875.1 Alcanivorax sp. | reverse complement strand
CCTTGGCGAGCTGCTCGCGGAAGTCCGCGTCCTTGTAGTTAACGCAGGCGTCGAAGCCGTAGGCGCCGACCACGTGCTTGCACTTGTCCTCGGCGCCGGCCACGCCGACCACGCGGCAGCCTTTCAGCTTGGCGATCTGGCCGACCACCTGGCCGACGGCGCCGGCGGCGGCGGATACCACCACGGTTTCGCCTTTCTGCGGTTTGCCGATTTCATCCAGACCCACATAGGCGGTGAAGCCGGGCATGCCGAGCACGCCCACGGCGGTGCTGATCGGTGCCTGGGCCGGGTCCAGCTTGCGCATCGCCTTGGGTGAGTTGACGGAGTATTCCTGCCAGCCGCCCGGGCACAGTACGTAGTCGCCCTGCTTGAAGTCGCCGCTGCGCGATTCCACCACCTGACCGACGGTGGCGCCTTCCATCACCGAGCCTTCCTCGACGCTGGCCGCGTAGGACTTGGCGGCGCTCATGCGGCCACGCATGTAGGGGTCCAGGGACAAGTAGATGGTGCGTACCAGCACCTGGCCCTCGCCCACTTCGGGCACGGCGCCTTCCTGGAGTTTGAGGTTGTCGTCACCGGGCATGCCGGTGGGGCGTTTGGCGAGAATGATCTGACGATTGACGGACATTGTGGAGCTCTCCCTGAAGCTGAATTGTTATTCGCGCTAAGCGGTTATAAGAAAACAGTGGTGATAAGTTAATAGTTAACAGTGAATAGTTAATAGCGAAACAACGCGCCTGCCGGCGCGGGAAAGCCTGGAAGCGCCTCCCCAGCTGTTAACTGTTCACTATTCACTGTTAACTAAAAAGGGCGGCCCGAGGGCCGCCCTTTTTTCATGCTGCGTGGTCGTCCACGTCGATCAGGTCTTCGAGAACACCGAGGTGGTATTCGCGGTCACCCAACCAGTGGTCGATCATCACGATGCGCTTGGCGTAATGGGAGACCGGGGTCTCTTCCATCATGCCCATGCCGCCAAACAGCTGGATCGCTTCCTCGGCGACCTTGCGGCCGGATTTGCCGACCTGGGCCTTGGCGGCGGAGATGCGCTTCTTGCGCAGTTCCGGGTCCACATCCAGGCTGCAGGCGGCGAGCATGGTGATGGAACGTACTTTTTCCAACTCCATACGCATTTCCACCATGCGGTGCTGCAGCGCCTGGAACTTACCGATGGCCACACCGAACTGCTGGCGTTCTTTGATGTAGTCCAGGGTCTGGTCGCAGGCCACTTCCATGGCGCCGGAGGCTTCCGCGCACAGGGTGATCAGGGCCAGGTCCAGGGTCGCTTCCAGGGCGTCGAGGGCCTTGCCTTCGTCGCCAAGCAGCGCGTCGGCACCGACTTTGACGTCCTTGAAAGTGATGTCGGCGGCGTGCAGGCCGTCGATGGTGGGGTAGCCGCGGCGGCTGACGCCGTCGGCGCCGGCATCGACGATGAACGCGCTGAGGCCGTCTTTGTCGTTGCCGTTGCCGCCGGTGCGGGCGATTACCACCAGCTGGTCGGCGCTGTCACCGTGCAGAACCACGGCCTTCTCACCGTTGATCACATAGCCGTCGCCGTCTTTCTTGGCGCTGGTTTCCACGAAGGTGTGGTCGTAGCGACCCTTGGTTTCGTAGTTGGCCAGGGCAAAGCGGGTTTCACCGCCGATGATCGCCGGAAGATACTGCTCTTTCTGAGCGTCGTTGCCGAGCTTGTCGATCAGCACGCCGGACAGCACCACGGTGGCCAGGTAGGGTTCCACCACCAGGCCGCGGCCGAAACCTTCGGCCACCACCATCAGTTCCGGGCCGCCGCCGTTGAAGCCCCCGGCCTCTTCGGAAAACGGCACGCCCAACAGGCCCAGTTCAGCGAACTGGGTCCAGGTGTCGGTGCTGAAGCCGCGCTCGGACTCCAGTGCCTTGTTGCGGGCGTCGAAGGTGTAGCTGTCACGGACCAGACGACCCACGGTCTCTTCGAGCATGCGCTGCTCGTCGCTGAATTTGAAATCCATGTTCGTCTCCTTACAGACCGAGAATCATCTTGGAGATGAT
>JBFJUC010000430.1:0-2038 GCA_041624875.1 Alcanivorax sp. | reverse complement strand
TGAGGCCCGGGGCGACGCCGGTCAGCGTCGCTCGCGGAAGGTTTCCACCACCTGTTCCGCTAACGCTTCGGCGGCCGGGCCGGAGCCGTCGCGGCGTACCAGCGCGATCTGGTAATCGCCCAGGGCGGGCAGGCCGCTTTCCGGGCCGAGCACCCGCAGCGGCGGCTGCACCAGGCTGGCGGGGAAGGGCGCCACCGCCAGGTCGGCCAGCATGGCCGCTTCCTGGCCGGCGCAATGCTCGCTGTTGTAGGCCACCCGGTAGCTGATTTCCGCCTTATCCAGCGCACCCAGGGCCATTTCCCGCCAAGCACAGCCGTGGTTGGCCAGCGACAGCGGCAGCGGCGAGCGCTGCACCGCCACGCCACCGTCGCGGCCGGCCCAGACCAGCGGCTCGGTATGCACCACCTCGCCGCGCTTGGCGCTCAGATCGCTGTGCCCCAGCGTCACCAGCGCCAGGTCCAGTTCGCCGTTATCAAGCCGTTTCAGCAGGTCGATGCTGCGCCCGGCATTCACGTTCACCTGTACCGCCGGGTGCGAGCGGGCAAAGCGGGTCAGCACCTGCGGCAGCACGCGGGTGCCCACATCGTCCGGCGTGCCCAGACGCACGCTGCCTTCCAGCGACGGCGCCAGAAACCGGCCCACCGCTTCCTCGTTGAGCTTCAGAAGCCGCCGCCCATAACCAAGCAGCACTTCCCCCTCCGGCGTCAGGGAGACCCGGCGGGCTTCGCGTACAAACAGGCTCTGGCCCAGCGTTTCCTCCAGGCGTTTGATCTGCATGCTCAACGCGGATGGAGTGCGAAACACCTGATGGGCGGCCCGGGTAAAGCTGCCGTTCTCGGCGATGGCCACGAAGGTACGCAGCGTGTCCGTATCCAGAAGGGGTAGCGAAGCGTTCTCCGGCCTGGCCTTGGTGGTGGTCATGGCGGGCTCTCCAGATGTTCAATATTTCTGAACGGACAATGTAATTCTTTTCGTTGGAGTTAACAATGTGAAGCCCGCATGCTTTCTCCCATAGGCCGGGACGGTGCCCGGTTGGCGATCGATCAAGGAGAACCCCATGAAGGAGAGAGCAATGAAACACAAGCAACGTGTCGAGCGCGGCTACCCGGATCCTGACCTGTACATGCCGGCAATGCCGCCGCTGGGTCTGATCAACGCCTTTGAGCGCAAGGTCCAGAAGTGGTGGCGCCAGCGCGCCGAGCGCCGCCAGGCGGCCGCGCTGCGCCGCTCACGCCCGACCGGCCAGCATTAGACCACCTTGTGGGAGCTTGCCTGCAAGCGAAGGCCCGCTCGCACAAGATTCGCTGACACAAAAAAGGCGCCATTAAGGCGCCTTTCTTGTTGCGATTGAACCGGCCGGATTACATGTTCGGGTAATTCGGGCCGCCGGTGCCTTCCGGCGCCACCCAGTGGATGTTCTGGGTCGGGTCCTTGATGTCGCAGGTCTTGCAGTGCACGCAGTTCTGCGCGTTGATCTGAAAGCGCTTTTCACCACTGCTTTCGTCTTCCACCACTTCGTACACGCCCGCCGGGCAGTAACGCTGCGCCGGTTCGTCGTACTTGGGCAGGTTGTACTCAATGGGGATGCTGGGATCCTTCAGCGTCAGGTGGCAAGGCTGATCCTCTTCATGGTTGGTGTTGGACAAAAACACCGAATCCAGTTTGTTGAAGGTCAGTTTGCCGTCCGGTTTGGGGTAGCTGATGGTCTTGCACTGATCCGCCGGCTTCAGGGTGTCGTGGTCCGGGGTGGTGTCACGCATCGTGAACGGCATTTTGCCGTTGAGGATGTTGAGGTCCACGAACGCGAAGGCGGAACCAAGCAGGTTGCCGAACTTATGCTGGGCCGGGCCGAAGTTACGCTGCGTGTGCAGTTCCTCGAACACCCAGCTGCTCTCGAACTCGCTTTTGTATTCGGTCAGCTCGTCGCTGCCACGGCCGTCCTTGATGGCCTTGGAAATCACTTCCGCGGCGATCATGCCGGACTTCATGGCGGTGTGGTTACCCTTGATCTTGGCGAAGTTCAGGGTGCCGGCGTCAC
>JBFJUC010000429.1:0-2043 GCA_041624875.1 Alcanivorax sp. | reverse complement strand
TGGACGAGCCGTTTGGGGCGCTGGACCCGGAGACCCGCTGGCAGATGCAGTCCTTGCTGCTGGAGATCGTGCGCAAGGAGCGCACCACCGTGTTGCTGGTGTCCCACGATATCGAAGAGGCGCTCTATCTGGGCGACGTGGTGTTCTTCCTGTCCAGCCACCCGGGCCGGCTGCGCGAGACCATCCGCCCCGGCTTCAAGGCGTCGCTGAACGGCGACCGCGAAGCCATGCTCGAACACCCCGAGTACCGGCAACTGGACCTGCACATCCGCCGTATGATGAGTGACGAAGGAAGGCGCGCCGCCTGACTTGTAGGAGCGGGCCCAGCCCGCGAAAGGCAAGCTCTGCTTGCCGGCAGGATACCAGAGAGCTTGTTATCGCTCTGCTTTCAGATGTCTCTGGGATCCCGCGGGGCAACCTTTGCCGGGCGCTTCGCGCCCTTTCGCGGGCAAGGCCCGCTCCCACAAAGGCCCGCTCCCACAAGGCGGCTTCGTTAGAACGTGGACCAGCCGGTAAACTCCATAAATCGGTACAATGCGTAGCGCAGTTTGGAATCGTCTTCGTAGGCGTCGTAGGGTTCGCTGAACAGCTTGCCGTCCGGGTTGCTCCAGCGGCGCTGGAAGGCGTCACGGGCCGTCGTCATGGCCGGGTGGTCGGCGGCGGCGGTGAGCTGGACGCTGGTTTCCAGGTTCAGGTTGTCCAGGTTGCGCCGCGTGAAGTTGGCGGAGCCGGCGATCAACACCGCTGGCCGTGCCGCGCCGTCGTTCCCGTAGCGCAGCAGCATCTTGGTGTGGCACTGCTCACCATGGGTGGCGCACCAGCGCACCCTTACCCCGGCGTCGTGCAGCTCCCAGGCGACCTGCCGGTTGGGCACGCCGTTCTTTTCGCGGCCGAAGGCGTCCTTGTTGGGGTCCAGTAACAGGCGTATCACCACGCCGCGCTCTTGAGCGTCGGCCAGCGCCTCGATCAGCGACCGGTGCGAGAGATAGAACACGCCCACATCCAGATGCTCGCCGCTGTCCGCTTGTTTGATTGTTGTCAGCAGGGCATCGCGGATCGCCGCTTCACTGAGCACCGCCACCGTGGCGCCGTCTTCCTCGCTCCCGGTCTCGGCGCGGGCCAGGGGCCAGCCGCCCGTGTCGTTGTCGCTGGAGAACGCCACCGCCGCCCGTTCCGATTGCAACAGATCCAGAGCCGCCGGGCCGCTGAAGCGCACCGCGATGTTGGAATGGGCGCTGCTGGCGTCATGGGCGTTGGCGGACGTCACCAGGCCGGTCCAGGTGTCGCCTTCGTCCACCACCAGGGTTTTGCGGTGGTTGGCTTTGAAGTTGATCAGCGCCAGATAGGTGCGCAGCGTGACCTTTCCTTCGCCGGTGGGGTTGGGCAGCCAGCCGCCCTCGGTGCTGTTGCCGGCCCATTGGCAGCACAGACGCCACAGCGCCGACCAGCTGGGGTTGGAATCGCGCAGACGCGGCAGATCGGTGAACACCACTTCCACGCCGGCGTCCTCGAGGCGCGTCAGGTGCGGTGCGCGCACGCCACCGTACAGCGTATTGAAGCGGTCGGTGACCAGCACCGCGCGCAGGTTCGGGCGCTCTTTTTTGCGCTCGATCAGGGCGTCGGTGAGCTGTTCGCTGAGCGGGCGCAGGGTATCGGTGGTGGCCCCGGCCATGTCGTTGAACAGGAACATGTCCACCACCACCAGCTTCTCCGCCTGGCCGATCAGACGGAAGAACTCGTCGAAGATCGACTGATCGAAATGGCGTCGCGGTTCTTCGTCATTCTCCGCCGCCGTCTGATTGACCCAGGTGTCGTCGATCAGCACCGCCACGTCCTCCGCCGGCCGCGTCGGCCAGGCCTCGCCGACGCCCTCCGGCAGCGGTTTGAACACATGGTAGAGGCCGGTGAGCAGCCAGGCGGAAGCCAGCACCAGAATAAGTAGAAGGACGGGGCGTTTGCGGGAAGACGGCATGGATTCTCGGTGCTTTTGTGGCTGGCTTTTGGGTACACCGAAAATACGTCTCTGGCATCCTGCCGGCAAGC
>JBFJUC010000428.1:0-2051 GCA_041624875.1 Alcanivorax sp. | reverse complement strand
TGGCCGACCTGGGTGGCGATCAGGCTCATATCCACGCCCAGGCGGGCGGCGGCGGCGTGCCAGCGCTGATCGAAGGCGGTGTCCAGAACCAGCTCCGGGGTGCTGGCCACGCTCAGCCAGACGTTGTCCGCCAGCTCCTGCTCCAGCTGACCGTCGTCCCAACCGGCGTAGCCCAGACACACCAGGGTGGCCTCCGGGCCCTCGCCGATGGCGATGGCTTCCATGATGTCCCGGGAGGTGGTCAGGCACAGGCCGTCCGCCAGCGTCACGGTGCTGTCCCAGTGGCGGGCGGTGGCGCGGTGCAACACGAAACCAGCGTCCTGTTGGATCGGTCCGCCGGCCACCACCTGGTGCTGTTCGGAGGGCGGCACCTCCACCTCGATGTCCATATCCACCAGGATATCCAGCAGGCTGAGCGATACCGGGCGGTTGAGCGTCAGACCCATGGCGCCGTCGTCACCGTGCTCCACCACGTAGGTGACGGTGTGCTCGAAGTTGGGATCGTCCATCTGTGGCATGGCGATCAAAAGCTGATGTTTGAGGCTGGCGTTATCCATGGCCACAGTATCCGGGGGCGGCCCGGCGAGGGCAAGAGACAGCCGGCGGTGAAGTGGCCCTGGCGGCGCTTACTTGGAGGAAACCCGCCGGTTGGCGTCGAATTTCCAGGTGCGGATGATTTCCAGCACGTCCATGCGTTCGCGCATGTCCTGCGTGAAGGGCTCGAACGGCGCCGCCAGGCGCACGCTCTGCACCGCCGCCTGATCAAGGAAGTCGTGGCCGGAGGATTGCAGCACCTTAACCTCCTCGATGCCGCCGTCGCGGCGCAGCGCCACCATCAGCCGCACGCCGCCAAAGGTGTTGCTGTCCAAAGCCCGGCGCGGGAAATGGCGGGTGCCGGTGGCTTCCACTTTGCGGCGGAACGCTTCGATATAGGCGGCCTCGTAATGCGCCTTGGCGGACACCGAAGTGAGCCGGCGCACCCGGGGCCGTTTGGCGTAAGCCTGTTTCTGCTTGTCCAGGCGCGCCTGCAGGCTGGCGATCTCACGGCTGAGCTCGTCCATGTTGTCGCGGTCCGCCTTGCGGCGCGGGTCGTCCTGGTTGCGGTCCTGTTGCTCGCTGGCCATGTCGCGCTCGCTGCGCGCCCGGGTGACGATGATTCTCTGGCGGGTGACCGGCGTCGGCTGACGCGCGGTGGGCTCCTGGAGCTGCACCTGGCGGCTGTCCGGGTCGCTGAAGGGCGCTTCCTCGGTGGTGGTGAGCTCGCTTTTGTCCTCTTCGGTGCCGGAGCCCACCTGGTTCGCCTGGGCGATGAAATCCGCCTCCTCGGGGGCGTCGTCGGCGCGGTGCATGGCCAGGGTCACATCCAGGCTGTTGGGCGCGGCGCGGGGCGCTTCCGGCGCGAAGCCGACACCGAACAGCAGCACGCCGTGTACTGCCAGGGCGAGAAACAATGTGAAGCCAAGCCGGTCGCCGGCGGTTACCTGAGGGGCTGCCATGGTGTCGTTATTTTAGTTCCAGCAAGGCGTCGAACAACTGCCCGGCGATGTTGATGCCGAAGATCTGGTCCAGCTCGCGCACGCAGGTGGGGCTGGTGACGTTGATCTCGGTGAGATAGTCACCGATCACGTCCAGGCCCACGAAGTATAGGCCCTTGCGCTTGAGGGTGGGGCCCACCTGTTCACAAATCCAGCGGTCACGGTCGGTGAGCTCGCGGCCCTCGCCGGTGCCGCCGGCGGCCAGATTGCCGCGGAATTCGCCTTCCTTGGGAATACGCGCCAGGGCGTAGGGCAGCGGTTCGCCGTTGATCATCAGGATGCGCTTGTCGCCCTGCTTGATCTCCGGCACGAAGCGCTGGGCCATGATCGGGGTTTTCCCGTCCTCAGTGAGCACGTCGATGATCACGCTCAGGTTGGAACTGCCCGGCTCGATGCGAAACACATTGGTGCCGCCCATGGCGTCGAGCGGTTTCATCACGGTGTCACCCTGCTCCTTTACAAACTCCCGCAGCAGGGCGGCGCGGCCGGACACCAGGGTGGGCACGCAGCACTGGG
>JBFJUC010000427.1:0-2056 GCA_041624875.1 Alcanivorax sp. | reverse complement strand
GTTCTTGGCCGCGTTCGGGGAAGCCGAGGTGGGGTTGGGGAACAGGTAACCGGTGGCGTCGGCGACCATTTCCACGGTTACGTCGCCGGAGTTAAAGCCCACCGGCACCTGGCCGCCGACGAGGACTTCCAGGGCGTCGCCCACCAGCCGGGAGCCCCGTGCCACGCGCAGCGGCGTCACATCCGGGAACGCCGGCGGGAACGCCAGCTCGCCGAACACATTGCCGGTTTGCTTGGAAACGGTCTGATCTTCCAGCAGGGTGCCGATCACCGGGACACAGTTGATCGGTTCGCCGGTCAGCGGCGAGACGCGCACATTGTCGGCCAGGCAGCCCAGGTTGGGGTCCGCCGCCGGCACCTCGGTGACCAGGGTCTCCCGTTGACCGGTGGGCGAGCTGGTCTTGATCGGGGTCACGGTACGTTCGAAGGACGCGATGGGGTCGCCGAAGCGGCTCACCACGCCGTCCACGCTCAGCACGTATTCGACGCCGGGGGTCATGTCGTCCACCGGGTCCACGGTGAGGGCGTTGCCTTTGGAGAGCAGCACCGCCGGCACCAATTGACCGTCGCGGGTCAGGGACACGGTGTCGCCGTAGACCACGGTCTCTTCATCCACCGGATGGCTGGTGCGCAGGCGGAACGCGGAGAAGTCCATGGTTTTGAACTGGGTCTCGTCGTCCGGGAAGATCGACGCCACTTCAAAGTCCGGGCTTTCTTTCTGCAGGTCGGCCGGGCCTTCCAGCGCGGCGCGGGTGGTGAAGTTGAGCGCGCCATCGGGCAGCCCCACCTCTTCGCCGTTGGCGTCGATGCCTTGCAGCACCACCTGGTACTCGGCAATCGGATCGAGCTTGCTTTGCGGCCGCAGCACCACGCCGCGGCCGTCGTCGACGACGCTGAATTCGAACGGCACCGCGCCGCCGTCGCTGTCGGTGAACACGAAGTTGGATGGCGCCACCTGCAGCGCGGCGCCGAAGTTGAACACCACCGGCGCGTTGGGCGCCACGTCTTTCTGGTCATCCAACGGATAGGTGAAGAACAGCGCGGCGTTGCCGGATTCCGGTGCGCGCAAATCCGGCACATTGGGATTGTCGCCGCTGTCGTCACCGCCGCAGCCGAACAGGGTTGCCGCCGCGGTCAGTGTTATTAGAGCTTTATAGCGCATGGCGCACCTCCTAGAACTTAAGCGTCAGGGAACCGCTGAACACATGGACTTCGCCGCCCGCGGTTACGGTGGCAAAGGGGTTGGTCACGCCCGGCCGGCTGCTGGTCAGTTCGAAATCGCGGTCTTCCAGCTGCTGGAACTGGTAGCCGAAGTCGAGACGCATCGGGTAGGCCAGGATCGGCGGGTTATCGATTACCAGAGAGGAACCCAGGCCGACGATAAACTTGTCGTTATCCAGGTAGTTCACATCTTCGGTGCGGATGCTCTCCAGTGGTGATTCCTGATAGGCGACACCGCCGCGCAAGGTTATATGTTTGTTGACCTGCCATTCGGCGCCAATACGCGGCACGGTGATGTCCTTGAACTGGGCGTTGGCCTGGTCCTTTACGGTGTCGCGCTGCAACTCCTCGGTCAGGTCGGACCAGTTCTGCCGCTCCACGGTGACGCCCATGCGGAAGTTATCGCTGAAGTTGTACAGCACACCGGCGGCGAAAATGTCCGGCTGATAGGAATCAATGGCGTCGATCGCCAGCAGGATGCCCGGATCCGGCACCGTGCCGGGGATCACGATGTTGGACTCCACGGAGGTGCGGGCTTCGGTGTGGCCGCGGAACGTCAGCGCCGACTCCAGGCCGCCGATCCAGCAGTCGTCGTTGTGGCCGCAGATAATCTTGCCCCACTCCTGGGAGGTGGACAGCACCGGGCGCAATACCGGCTTCGCGGTCACGTCCAGCTCTTCGTACTGAGTTTCACCGGCCAGGTTGGAGCTGGCGTTCAGGGTGGCTTCCGAGCGCAGGGAAATATGCACCGAGGCCCCCACGTTGATGCCGTTCAAGAACTGGGTGCCGCCGCCCACGTTCAGGAACAGCGGCTGGCGGCCGTAATTAAGGAACTG
>JBFJUC010000426.1:0-2062 GCA_041624875.1 Alcanivorax sp. | reverse complement strand
GCGCAACAACGCCCTCTGGGTGGCCGAGGAGCTGGGCATCAAGCTGCACATCATTGATATCTCCGAGGAGTACAAGGATGTGGTGCTCAACCCCAAGCACGGCTACGGCGCCCACCTGAACCCCTGCCTGGACTGCAAGATTTTCATGGTCAACCAGGCCACGCTGATGCTGAACAAGGCCCGTGAGCTGGCCGGCGAGAAGGGCTTCGACTTCATCATCACCGGCGAGGTGGTGGGCCAGCGGCCCAAGAGTCAGCGCAAGGAAACCATGCCCATCATCAGCAGTGAGTCCGGCGCCGATGACCGTCTGCTGCGCCCCCTCAGCGCGCGCAACCTGCCTGAGACCCTGCCCGAACGCGAAGGCTGGGTGGACCGCTCCCAGCTGCACGATTTCTCCGGCCGCAATCGCAAGCCGCAGATCGAACTGGCCCGGCGTTTCGGCCTGGAGGACTACGCCCAGCCCTCCGGCGGTTGCTGCTTCCTGACCGACGAATCCTATTCCCGCAAGCTCGCCGACCTGTGGCAGGCCCGCAACGAGCGTCGCTACGAGTTGGACGACATCATGCTGTTGAAAGTGGGCCGCCACATCCGCACGCAGCCGCACCTGAAACTGATCATCAGCCGCGAGGAAGGGGAGAACCGCTTCCTGGAAGGCTACCGCTACCAGTTCACCAGCCTGACCACGGTCAGTTGCCCCGGTCCGCTGGCGTTGGTGGACGGACGCTTTGAGTCGCAAGCGGAGCTGGAACAGGCCGCTGCCATCGTGGCGCGTTATTCCAAGGGCCGCGGCGACGAGAGCGTCACCGTGGAAGTGAAGGACCCTGGCGGTGTGGCCCGGGAAGTGCGCGTGGCGCCGGCGCGTCCGGACGATATCCCCAAGAACTGGCTGGTGGCTTAGCCGCATGGACCCCTCAATGAGCGACGAAACCCTTCACGAGTTGGATGTGCGCCGTCAGCTGTGCCCCATTCCAGTGATCAAGACCCAGAACAAGGTCGCCGAACTGGCGCAGGGTGAGGTGCTGAAGGTAACCTGCACGGACCCGGGGGCGCTGAACGACATTCCCGCCTGGTGCCGAATCAATGGCCACGAGGTGCTGGCCACGGAGGAGGGCGACCTGGAGGTGGTGGTCACCCTGCGGGTTGGAGAACCCTCTGTTGCACTTTAATGGTGCGTTGATGCCAATAAGGCACTGGTTTGGTGCATTACGGCCGAATACAAGGGCGCTGACCGGGCTTAATACAGGCGGCTGCGCCAAAAAAGGGCTGGCACAGTATTTGCTGACCTATTGGCATGCAGGCCCAGTTGGCCGAGACTAACGGCTCTTCGCGTGCCCGCTTCGGCGCAGGCGAGTAGCCAGACACATACCCGTTCCAGGAGGACGTTCAACAATGTCTGAAAAGACGCTGAAACTGATTAAAGATAACGACGTGAAGTGGGTGGATCTGCGTTTTACCGACAGCCATGGTAAAGAGCAGCACGTGACCCTTCCCGTCGGTGAAATCGATGACGACTTCTTCCAGGACGGCAAGATGTTCGATGGTTCCTCCATCGCCGGCTGGAAAGGCATCAACGAATCCGACATGATTCTGCTGCCCGAGGACGAAACCGCCGTTCTCGACCCGTTCACCGACGTGGCCACGCTGAACCTGCGTTGCAACATCGTTGAGCCGACCACCATGCAGGGTTACGAGCGTGACCCGCGCTCCGTGGCGCTGCGCGCCGAGGAATACCTGAAGTCCACCGGTATCGCCGACAGCGCCCTGTTCGGTCCGGAGCCGGAATTCTTCGTGTTCGATTCCGTACAGTGGAAGTCCGACATGTCCGGCGCCATGTACAGCATCTACTCCGAAGAAGCGGCCTGGGTATCCGCTGATGAGTTCGAAAAGAACAACATCGGTCACCGTCCCGGTGTCAAAGGCGGCTACTTCCCGGTGCCCCCGGTGGACAGCCTGCACGACCTGCGTGGCGCCATGTGTTCCGCGATGGAACAGATGGGCCTGGAGATCGAAGTGCATCACCACGAAGTGGGCACCGCGGGCCAGTGCGAGATCGGTGTGGGCG
>JBFJUC010000425.1:0-2066 GCA_041624875.1 Alcanivorax sp. | reverse complement strand
CTGCTTCGGCCTGACCGGCCCGGAAGCCGGCTCCGACGCCGGCGCGATCCCCGACAAGGGCGTGATCTGCAAGCAGACCGTGGACGGCGAGGAAGTACTGGGCATGCGCCTGAACTTCGCCAAGCGCTGGATCACCCTGGCCCCCATCGCCACCGTGGTGGGTCTGGCCTTTAAACTGTACGACCCGGATCACCTGCTCGGTGACGAGGACGAGCTGGGTATCACCTGTGCCCTGCTGCCGGCCGACACCGAAGGCGTGGAAATCGGCCGCCGCCATAATCCGGGCGGCTCGCCGTTCATGAACGGTCCGATCAACGGCAAGGACGTGTTCGTGCCGCTGGACGCCATCATCGGCGGCCCGGAAATGGCCGGCAAAGGCTGGCGCATGCTGATCGAATGTCTGGGCGCGGGCCGCGGTGTGTCCCTGCCGGCCCTGGCCACCGCCAGCGGCGAGATGGGCTACCGCATGACCGGTGCTTTCTCGCGCATCCGCCGCCAGTTCGGTACCGCCGTGGGCCACTTCGAGGGCGTGCAGGAAGCGTCCGCGGAAGTGGCGGGCCTGGCCTACACCCTGGAAGCGTACCGCCACCTGGTCACCCGTGGCCTGGAAGAAGGCACCATCTCCGTGGTCACGGCCATGGCCAAGTATCACTCCACGGAAATGATGCGGATTCTGATCAACAACGGCATGGACATCGCCAGTGGCCGGGCCGTGCAAATGGGCCCGCGTAACTTCATGGCGCTGGCGTATCAGTCCATTCCAGTGGCGATCACCGTGGAAGGCGCCAACATTCTGACCCGCTCGCTGATGATCTTCGGTCAGGGCGCGATGCGCTGCCACCCATACCTGTACGACGAGCTTCAGGCGATCCAGGACGAGGACCAGGAGCGCGGCCTGAACACCTTCGAAGGCCTGTTCTTCAAGCACGCCGGCCACACCCTGGGCAATATGAGCCGCGGTCTGGTGCACGGCCTCAGCGGCGCCGCCCTGGCGGAAATCCCCGCCAACGCGGACAGCTTCAGCGCCCCCTGGTATCGCCTGATCACCCGCTACAGCGCGGTGCTGGCGAGCCTTTCCGATGTCGCCTTCGCCCTGTTGGGTGGCGACCTCAAGCGTCGCGAGATGGTGTCCGCGCGCCTCGGTGACGTGCACAGCCAGCTGCTGATCGCCTGCGCGGTGTTGAAGTTCCACGCCACCCTGCCCCGCGACGAGGCCAACGATGCGCACGCCCGCTACGCGCTGCAGCACGCGTTCAGCCAGATCCATGACGCGGTGGAAGACTTCGCCCGCAACTTCGGCTATCTGGGCGTGGCGCGCATTCTCAAAGGCCTGTTCTTCCCGCTGGGCCGGCCCGCCGGCGCGCACAAACCCAGCGACGAGCTGATCCGCACCCTGGGCGAGCAGATCATGAGCCCCAGCAGCGTGCGCGACGCCCTGGCCGCCAACGCCTACGTCAGCGTGGACCCGCAAGACAGCGTCGGCCGGGTGGAAGTCACCTACAACAAGCTGCTGGAAGTGGAGCACGATTACGAGGCGTTCCTGAAAGCGGACGGCAAGGGCAAACTGGAGGGCGACACCCTCCAGGCCAAGCTGGAAGACGCCGCCGCCAAGGGCATCATCCCCAACGACCAGGTACAGGCGATTCTCGACTACGACGAGATGCGCTACGACTGCCTGCTCACCGACGCCTTCGACATGGAATTGAAGGACGTCGACATGAACACCCAGCGGCCGACCTGATCGCGGCCCTGGCAAGCCACTCAAAAGCCGCCCTCCGGGGCGGCTTTTTTTTGTTCAATCGATCGCAGACCGGGGAAATTTAACAATGGCGGGCCCCCGCGCCGCTTTCACCGGCTATCGCTTTCGACTAGGCTTTCTGCGTCTCGCCTACGGCGCCAACCCATATTCATAAAGATCCCCCGTAATGACAGTGGCATTCGAGGAAAAGGCGGTTCTGGAGTTCAAGGGCCGCATGCTGATGATGACGGTCCTGCTGCTCAAGGACCTGGACCCCAACACCCTGCACCGCCAGGTCAGCCAGAAGCTCGACGACGCCGCCCAGTGG
>JBFJUC010000424.1:0-2076 GCA_041624875.1 Alcanivorax sp. | reverse complement strand
GGCGGGCGGGTGGTTCCCTCTTCGATTGGCGCGGCCAGGACATCTGGTACCGGGACGAGGGCGGCGCTGACCGCCCGGTGCTGGTGATGATCCACGGCTTTCCTACCGCCAGCTGGGACTGGCGGCACATTTTGCCGGCCTTCACCGACCACTACCGGGTGGTGATGATGGACTTGCTGGGCTTCGGGCTCAGTGCCAAGCCGCGCCGCTTTCCTTACAGCATCCTGGCCCAGGCGGGCATGGTGGAAGCCCTGCTTGACGAGCTGGGCGTAAGCCATTGCCGGATACTGGCCCACGATTACGGCGACACCGTCACCCAGGAGCTGCTGGCCCGCCACGGCGAGCGCGCCGACCGGCAACAGCCGGGTCTGGATATTCAGAGCGTGGTGCTGCTCAACGGCGGCCTGTTCCCGGAAACCCACCTGCCGGTGCGCCTGCAGAAACTGCTGATCAGCCCGCTGGGACCACTGGTGGTGAAGTTCTTCACCTTCGAGAAGATGCAAGCCACTTTCCGCCACATCTGCACCCGGCCCTTGCCGGATGGCGAGGTAGCGGGCTATTGGGCTTTGCTGCTGCACAATAACGGCCGCGCGGTGATGCCGCGTCTGATTCGCTATATGGAAGAGCGGCGCCGCCACCGCGAGCGCTGGGTGGGCGCGCTGCGCGACGCGGCGGGGCGTGGTATCCCGGTGCGCCTGATCGACGGCACCGCGGACCCGGTGTCCGGGGGCCACATGGTGGCGCGCTATCGGGAGCTGATCCCCGATCCGGATGTGGTGGAGCTGGCCGGTGTCGGCCACTACCCGCAGACCGAAGCGCCGGACGCCGTCATCGACGCCGCCCGGCCTTTCCTCGTGTGAACATGCCCTAGTCGCTGGCTTCCAGCGACTTGTTGATGCGCAGTGCCAGCAGCGTGCAGAGCACCCCGGACAGCAGGTAGACACTGACGTAGGCAAGGCCGAAGTTGGCGGACAGCCCGAGCGCCACCAGCGGCGCGAAGGCGGCGCCGAACAGCCAGGCGAAATCGGACGTGAGGGCCGCGCCGGTGTAGCGGAAGCGGCGCTCGAAGTTGGTGGTCACGGTGCCGGCGGCCTGGCCGTAGGACACGCCCAGCAGTGCGAAGCCGATCAAAATGAAGGCGTCCTGCTGCAGCGCCGAGCCGTTCAGCAGCATCGGCGTGAACAGCGCGAACACGCCGATCAGGCAGGCCAGCAGGGCCACGGTGGTACGCTTGCCGATGCGATCGGCGATCCAGCCGGAGGCGATGGTGCCGAACACGGCGAGCACCGCGCCGGCAAGCTGAACGCCGAGCACGTCGCGGATCGACTGGCTTTCGTTAAAGCTGATCCAGGACAACGGAAAAATGGTCACCATGTGGAACAGGGCGTAGCTGGCGAGCGCCGCGAACGAGCCGATAAAGATGTTGTAACCCTGCCGACGCAGCATCTCGCGGGTACCGATGGGCTCCAGTTCCCCTTCTTCCAGGGCCTGGGTGTACTCATCGGTGACCACCAGGCGCAGGCGCGCAAACAGAGCCACCACATTGATCGCGAAGGCGACGAAGAACGGATAGCGCCAACCCCAACCCAGGAAATCCTCGCTGGAGAGGCTCACCACCAGATACAGGAACAGGGCCCCGGCCACCAGGAAGCCGATCGGCGCGCCGAGCTGGCCGAGCATGGCGTACCAGCTGCGCCGATGGCGCGGCGCGTTCAGCGCCAGCAGGGAGGGCAGGCCGTCCCAGGAGCCACCCAGCGCAAAGCCCTGGAGAATACGGAACAGCGCCAGCAGCAAAATGGTCCAGACGCCCAATGTTTCGTAGGTGGGCAGCAGTGCCATGCCGGCGGTGGCGGTGCCCAGCATGAACAGCGCCACGGTGAGTTTCACGCTACGGCCCCAGTGCCGCTGGATGGTCATGAACAGGGCGGTGCCGAAGGGGCGGGCCAGGAACGCGAAGGAGAAAATAATGAACGCCGCCAGCATGCCTTCCAGTCGTCCCAGGAACGGAAAGAACACGTAGGGGATCACCAGCACCGAGGCGATGCCGAACACGAAGAAGTCGAAGTACTCAGAGGC
>JBFJUC010000423.1:0-2079 GCA_041624875.1 Alcanivorax sp. | reverse complement strand
TGGAAAATGCCGCCCAAAACCACGGTTTCGCCGTCATTGACCAGAACCGTGGTTTCCACCCGGTTGGTGTTGACGGTGGGCGCGCTGGTGTCGGTGCCCAGGGAATCGTTGTTGACCTTGAGCTGCATGATCACATCGCCTTCCGGGGTCACCTGCGGGGTCACTTCCAAGCGCAGTTCCGCCTCGATGAACTCCACCGCGGTGGCGCCGGACGCGGTAGCCACGTTGAACGGCACCTGCTGACCGGAGGCGATCACCGCCGGTTGCTGATCGGCGGTCAGCACCTTCGGCGTGGCCACCAGCTCGCCGTGGCCTTCCGCTTCCAGGGCGGACAGTTCCAGCTCGATCAGGCCGGAATCCAGCGACGTAAAGCCGATCGCGAAGCGGGTGGCTTCCTGCGAGGCCACACCCATATCGACGATCAGATCGTTGTTCTGCTCTTCGTCGAATTCCTCGAACTCGCCCAAGGAGCCGTCGTCATCCCGGTCGATATTGGCGTAGTGCAGCTCACGCAGGGAGGTATGACGGCCGGAGACCGCGATACTCTTGCCCTCGTTGACCAGGCTGTCGCCGTCATAGGCGAGGCCGCCCCAACGGACGCCGAATTCGTCCGCCACGTCGGTGCTGGCGATCACCACCCGGGCTTCGATCAGCACCTGCTGAACCGGAATATCGAGCTGCTGGATCAGGCCACGGATTTCCTGAAGCTTGGCCACGGTGTCTTGAACGATCAGGGTATTGGTGCGCTGGTCCACGGTCACCGAGCCGCGCCCACTGACCAGGGCGGAGCCTTCACCGCCCTGGGAGGTGATCAGCGCCTTAAGCTCCTCGGCGCGAGCATAATTGATGCTGATGTACTCGGTGCGCAGCGGCGCCAGGGACGCCAATTGCTTCTGGCTCTCCAACTCCTGCTTTTCGCGCGCGGCGATCTCGTCCGCCGGCGCCACCAGCAGCACGTTGCCCACCTTGCGCTTGTCCAGGCCCTTGGTCTTGAGGATCAGATCCAGCGCCTGATCCCACGGCACGCTCTGCAGACGCAGAGTGATCTTGCCGCTGACGGTGTCGGACGCCACCAGGTTCAGATCGGTGAAATCGGCGATCAACTGCAGCACCGAGCGCACTTCGATGTCCTGGAAATTGAGCGACAGCTTCTCGCCGGTGTACTTGAATGCGTCGCGACGCTGGCGGTCCTTCTCGGCCACGGTGAGCGGCTTAACGTTGATGCTGAACTGGTTGTCCGCCTGATAGGCGAGGTAATCCCAGCTGCCTTGCGGCTCGATGGTGATCACGGTGCTGCCGTCCACTTCCTTGGTGTCGACGAACTGCACCGGGGTGGCGAAGTCACTGACGTCCAGCCGGCGCAGCAGATCCTCGTCCACATCGGCGTCGACGAAGCGGGCGACGATACGACCGCCCTCTTCACGCACGTCCACCGGCATGGCGTCGTCCGCCAACTCCACCAGCACACGGCCTTCGCCGTCGTCACCGCGGCGGAAGTCGATATCACGAACGCCGGCACTGCTGGGCGCCACCTTGCGCTGTACGGCCTCACTGGCCGGATCCATGGTCGGGGTGGCGTTGTTCGCGCCCAGGGTGATCACCAGCTCCTGACCTTCGATCCGCGTTTTATAGCCGGTCAACTGGTCCAGATTGAAGATCAGACGGGTTCTTTCCTTGGCGCCCAGTACCATCAGGCTGCGGACATTGCCGGACCCCAGGTTGTGCTCTTTCACCTCGATCTGGTTACGGGTGTCGAGCAAATCCAGGGCGACCCGCGCCGGCTGCTCTATACTGTAACCCTTGACCTGCGGGGCGGCGCCCTCGAAGGACACGCGCACTTCCACGCCGTCGCCGGGCAGAGTATTGGCGCGCAGGTCGGTTACCGTCGCCGCCCGCCCCAGGGTGGCCGCGCTCAACCCCACCAGCATCAGCAGCAACGCCGCCCAACGCCGGGACGCAGCCCTTGTTTTTGTTGATGTGAAGATAATCATAACTGGCATCCCCAGCAGCGGTTATTCAGCAAGCGAAATGTTTCGGGAGCGTTCCACCCAGCCGTCCTGTCCATCCGGGACGATCTCG
>JBFJUC010000422.1:0-2080 GCA_041624875.1 Alcanivorax sp. | reverse complement strand
CAGCGGTGACGCGGACTACCAGCAACTGGTGGCCGAGTTGCTGGACATCCGCACCGGGCGCCACTATTTTAACCCCCGGCCGCTGGTCTAAACGCAGTTTCCCGGGGGAAGACACCCATGCCCGTTACCATCCGCACTCTCAACAAACGCAAGCAGGACGGCGAGAAGTTCTCCATGCTCACCGCCTACGACGCCACCTTCGCGCGTCTGGTCAGCGAAGCGGGCGTGGACGCCGTCCTGATCGGCGACTCCCTGGGCAACGTGATCCAGGGCCGTGCCAGCACCGTGCCGGTGACCCTGAAGAACATGGTCTACCACACTGAGTGCGTGGCCCGTGCCAACCAGGGCAGCCTGGTGCTGGCCGATGTGCCCTTCCTGGGCGCCGCCACCCTGGACCGCATTCTTGAGGCCAGCAGCGCGCTGATGCAGGCCGGCGCCAACATGGTCAAGCTGGAAGGCGGCGCCTGGCTGGCCGAGGCGGTAACCGTGCTCAAACGCAACGGCGTCCCGGCCTGCGTGCATCTGGGCCTGACCCCGCAGGCGGTCAACGCCTTCGGCGGCTACCGGGTGCAGGGCAAGGACGAGCAAGGCGCGCGCGAACTGCTGGAAGCCGCCGTCGCCCTGGAACAGGCCGGCGCCGCCATGCTGCTGCTGGAGTGCGTGCCGCGCGCGCTGAGCGCCGAAATCACCGCCGCCGTGAACATCCCGGTGACCGGTATCGGCGCCGCCCCGGAGTGCGACGGCCAAGTGCTGGTGATGCACGACATGCTCGGACTCAACGCCAGCCCGGCCCGCTTCGTGAAAAACTTCATGGCGGAGGCTGGCGGCGGCGATATCGCCGCAGCGTTCCGAGCCTACGACCGGGCCGTCAAGGACGGGCTGTTCCCCGCTGAACAGCACTGCTTCTGACCGTCATGGAATTGCTGCATACCGTCGCCGAGGTACGCGAGCGCGTGCGCCAATGGCGCCTGGCCGGAAAACGGGTCGGCTTCGTGCCCACCATGGGCAACCTGCACGACGGCCACCTGAGCCTGGTGCGCGAGGCCCAGCGTCACAGCGACGAGGTGGTGGTGTCGATTTTCGTCAACCCCACCCAGTTCGGCCCCAACGAAGATTTCGACGCCTACCCGCGCACCCTGGACGCGGACTGCGCGCAACTGCGCGACGCCGGGGTGGCCCTGGCGTTCGCCCCGCCGGTGGAGGAAATCTACCCGCTGGGGGCGAACCAGACCTGGGTGGACGTGGACGCCCTGGGCGATTATCTGTGCGGCGCCGACCGGCCCGGACATTTCCGTGGCGTCACCACGGTAGTAAGCAAATTATTTAATATAGTACAGCCCGATCTCGCGGTGTTCGGCGAGAAGGATTTCCAGCAACTGGCGGTGATCCGCCGCATGGTGGCGGAATTGCTGATGCCGGTGCGCGTGATCGGCGCCGCCACCGACCGCGAACCGGACGGCCTGGCCCGCAGCTCCCGGAACGGTTTTCTAACCGCCGAGGAGCGCACCCGGGCGCCACTTCTCCAGCAACACCTGCAGGAGGGGCGGCGCGCCATCGACGCCGGCGAGCGGGATTACCGGGCTTTGGAGCAACGCCTTACGGCATCGCTAACCGGACACGGGTTCGACGTCGATTACGTGACCGTCGCCAACGCCGACAGCCTGGCGCCGGCCGGCCCCGGGGACCGCTCGCTGGTGATCGCCGCGGCGGCACGCCTGGGACGCCCCAGATTGATCGACAATGTGGCCGTGAAATTAGCTGAGACTGCCCTATGATGCCGCTCTCAGCGTCGGCTCAGGGCACGGGGAGTCGCCACCGGTTTATTGTATGTGACCGGTGATTCATGCATACTGCCGCCCCCCTGTCAGCGGCCGTTATTCAGTGCCCGCGCAAGGGTAGTTTAGAGAGGTACCAACATGCAGTGCACCATGCTGAAAGCCAAGTTGCACCAGGCCCGCGTGACCCACGCGGAACTTGAGTACGAAGGCTCCTGCGCCATCGACGGCCGTCTTATGGACATGGCCGGCATCCTTGAATACGAGCAAATCCAGATTTACAACCTGGATAACGGCGAGCGCTT
>JBFJUC010000421.1:0-2103 GCA_041624875.1 Alcanivorax sp. | reverse complement strand
GGTGCGCTCGCCCTACGGCGAAGTGCCCAACCCGTTTAACCCGGACTATATCTCCGGCGGCTCCAGCGCCGGTTCGGCGACGGTGGTGGGCCTCGGCCTGGTGCCGTTCGCGCTGGGCACCGACACCGCCGGTTCCGGCCGGGTGCCGGCGGCGTTCACCAACACCGTGGGCCTCAAGCCCACCAAGGGCAGCATGAGCACGCGCGGCGTGGTGCCGGCCTGCCGCACCCTGGACTGCATCAGCGTGTTCGCGCTCAGCGTGGAAGACGCGCAAAGCGTCTACGACCTGTTCCGCGGCTACGACGAACGGGACGGCTACGCGCGACCGGCGCCGCAACCGCTGCCCGCCGCCCTGCCGGAACGACCGCGCCTGGGCATACCCAAGGACACACCCTGGTTCGGCGATCAGCGCGCCGCCGCCGCCTGGCAGCGCCACCTGGAAGAGCTGGCGGAAATCGCCGAACTGATTCCGCTGGACACCACCGTGCTGCGCGAAACCGCCGAGCTGCTCTACCAGGGGCCTTGGGTGGCCGAACGCTACACCGTGGCCGAACCACTGCTTGCCAAGAACGCCCTGCTGCCGGTGATCCGCGACGTGATTTTGCCCGCCAGGGACATGAGCGCCGCCGACGGCTTCCGCGCCCAGTACCGCCTGGCCGACCTGCGCCGCGAAGCGGATCAGTTGATGGCCAAGGTGGACGCCCTGGTGGTGCCCTCCACGCCCGGCATTTATACCCGCGCGGCGGTGGCCGAAGAGCCGGTCAAGCTGAATAGCCAGCTCGGCACCTGGACCAACTTCGTCAACCTGCTGGATATGTGCGCCCTGGCCCTGCCCGGCGGCTTCCGCGACGACGGCCTGCCGGCGGGCATCACCCTGATCGGCGGCGCCTGGCAGGACGGCGCCCTGGCCGAATTCGGCCGCCGCTGGCAGCGCCATCGCCCCTGGAAGGCCGGCGCCACCGACAACGCCTTGCCGTGCCCGCAGGCGCCCGCCGCCGGCAGCAACGACGGCATGGTCACCGTGGCGGTGGTGGGCGCTCACCTCACCGGCATGCCGCTCAATCATCAGCTCACCGACCGGGGCGCCGTGCTGCTGGAAAGCACACGCACCGCGCCCTGTTACCGGCTGTACGCCCTGGCCAACACCACGCCACCCAAGCCCGGCCTGATCAAGGGCGCCGACGGCGCCGCCATCGAGATCGAGCTGTGGAAGCTGCCGGTCAGCGAGTTCGGCGGCTTCGTGGCGCTAATTCCCGCACCGCTGGGCATCGGCACGCTGGAAACCGAAGACGGCCGGCAGGTGAAGGGCTTCATCTGCGAAGGCTGGGCCATCGACGACGCCACCGACATAACCGCCCTTGGGGGGTGGAGGCACTACATAAGAGGTTTGAGCCATGCATAAGAAAGGGCTGACAAAAGTTCTGATCGCCAACCGGGGGGAGATCGCGGTGCGCATCTGCCGCACCCTCAAGGACATGGGCATCGCCTCGGTGGCGGTCTATTCCGACGCGGACCGCAACAGCCAGCACGTCAGCGCCGCCGATGAAGCGGTAGCGCTGGGCGGCCAGACCGCCGCCGAAAGTTATTTGCGCAGCGAGCTGATCCTGCAGGCCGCCAAGGACACCGGCGCCGACGGTATTATTCCCGGCTACGGCTTTTTATCGGAGAACGCGGACTTCGCCGAAGCCTGCGCCGAAGCCGGCATTCAGTTTATCGGCCCGACCCCGGACCAGTTGCGCCGCTTCGGCCTCAAGCACGAAGCGCGCGCCCTGGCGGAAGCCGCCGGCGTGCCGCTGGCACCGGGCACCGGCCTGCTGCAAAGCCTGGACGAGGCGAAAAGCGCCGCCGCCGACATCAGCTACCCGATCATGCTGAAAAGCACCGCCGGCGGTGGCGGCATCGGCCTGAGCCGCTGCGATAACGAACAGGCGCTGGTGGACGCCTTTGAATCGGTGAAGCGCCTGGGGGAAAACTTTTTCTCCGACAGCGGCGTCTTCATCGAACGCTTCGTGGCCCGCGCCCGCCATGTGGAAGTGCAGATCTTCGGCGACGGCCACGGCAAGGTGCTGGCCCTGGGCGAGCGCGAATGCTCCCTGCAGCGCC
>JBFJUC010000420.1:0-2121 GCA_041624875.1 Alcanivorax sp. | reverse complement strand
CTGAACCTCGCCCGACGCTACGCCGAGGCACCCATCGACGAACGGCTCGCGTTCTTCAAGGAAAAGGAGAGGGCGTTGATCGAGTCACCGGACAGCGAATTCCGGTTTCACTCCGGAACACCGGAAGCAGTTAACAGTTAATAGTGAATAGTTAACAGCGGAAGAGGGGGCGGGGTTGCGGGAACGCAAGGGCTCCGTTGCGATGCCGCAAGAAGCGCGGGCAGCAGGGCTGTCAGCTTCAGCAAGCCTCTCCCGCGCAACTATTCACTGTTCATTGTTAACTATCAACTGATTTCCCAGTTTTCCAGGCGGAGCCCATCGCTGTCGGCGACGATCCACCAACCTAGCTCCCCCCAATCGCCGAGTACCCAGCGGGTGCCGGTGCCCGCCTTGAGGTCTACGTCATGAACGGCCGGCCTGTGGGTGTGGCCGTGGATCAGGTGCTGAACGCCGGCGTCTACCATGACGCGCACCACTTCCGTCGGCGTCACGTCCATGATGTTTTCAGGCTTGTTGGCGTTGTTGCCCTGGCTCTGCATGCGCATGCCCTGGGCGAGGGCGCGACGTTCTTCCAGGGGCTTGGCGAGCATGCCTTGCTGCCATTGGGGGTCGCGGGCCATGGCGCGGAATTGCTGGTAGGCGTGGTCTTCGGTGCACAGGCTGTCGCCGTGCATCAGTAGCGCCCGGGTGCCGTACAGGTCGATCACGGTGCCCTCGTCCAGCAGGACACCGCCGCAATCGTCCGCGAATTGGTCGCCGAGCAGAAAGTCCCGGTTGCCGTGCATGAAAAACAGCTCGGAGCCGGCGTCGGAGAAGCGCCGGAAGGCGGCGACGGCCTGGCGGTTGAACGGGCTGTCGTCGTCATCGCCGATCCACGCCTCGAACAGATCGCCCAGCACATAGAGGCGGTCCGCCTTGCCGGCGTGGTTGTCGAGCAGGGCCTCCAGCGCCGCCAGATGTTCCGGGCGAGCGGGGTCCAGATGCAGATCGGAGATAAGCAGGCTGTACGTCATAGGCTTATTGGCTTTCAGCACGGCGGGCGCTTTTGATCACCACCGGTTCCTTGGGAACGTTCCGGGCGGGCCGCCCGTTCAGGCGTTGAGTGCCGGTGGCCACGCCGGCGATCCGGTCCACGATGTCCATGCCCTCGACCACGTCGCCGAATACCGTGTAGCCCCAGCCACGCGGGGTTTTGCCAGTGTGGTTCAGGCTGCGGTTGTCGACCAGGTTGATAAAGAACTGGGCGGTGGCGGAGTGGGGGTTGCCGGTGCGGGCCATGGCGATGGTGCCGCGCCGGTTTTCCAGGCCGTTATCCGCCTCGTTGCGGATCGGGGCGCGGGTCTCTTTCTGGTGCAGGCTGGCCTGCTCTCCCTCCTGGGTGAAGCCGCCGCCCTGGATCATGAAGCCGCGGATCACCCGGTGGAACACGGTGCCGTCATAAAAGCCGGCGTCCACGTACTCGAGAAAGTTGGCCGCCGTGGCCGGCGCCTGTTCCTGGTTGAGCTCGATCACGATGTCGCCCTGGGTGGTACTCAGGGTGACGCGCGGCCCTTCGGCCAGCGCCAGTGCCGGCAACAGCGCCAGCAGGGGAAGCAGCCAGCGCATCCTCAATCCTCCAGCACTTCGGCGGATTCGATCAGTACGTCTTCACGGGGCACGTCCTGGTGGAAGCCCTTGTTGCCGGTGGCCACGCCTTTGATGCGCTCCACGGTTTCCATGCCTTCCACGACCTTGCCGAACACCGCGTAGCCCCAGCCGTCGGGGGAGCGGGCCTGGTCCAGGAAGTGGTTGTCGGCCACGTTGACGAAGAATTGCGCGCTGGCGGAGTGCGGGTCCGAGGTGCGCGCCATGGCCACGGTGCCGGTCTCGTTGGAGAGGCCGTTACCGGCTTCATTCTCGATCGGGGCACGAGTCGGTTTTTGCTCCATGTCCGGGGTGAAACCGCCACCCTGGATCATGAAGTTACTGATCACCCGGTGGAAAATGGTGCCGTCATAATGCCCGTCCCTGACGTATTGCACGAAGTTCTCGGTGGTGGCGGGGGCGCGCACCGTATCCAGTTGCAGAACGATCTTTCCATAGGTGGTGGTCAACAGCACTTTCATGGGGTCTCCGGGTCCT